>NZ_JBHUZM010000022.1:0-79406 GCF_042667665.1 Streptomyces sp. NPDC057307
CCCCGCTCTCTTCATCGGGCCGTCCGCCCCCCTCCGCCCCCCGCCCGGGCCGGACGCCCCCCCCCCACCCCCCCCGGCCTCCCCCCGCGCCCCCGCCCGTTTGGGGGCGGCCCCCGCCGCTGTTCGTCTGCGTCGTTGTCGGTTGTCGTCCGTCGTCCGTTGTCACACTCCCGCGTACGAGTGCTTTCCGGTGACGAAGATGTTGACGCCGTAGTAGTTGAACAGCCAGCAGCCGAAGGCGACCAGCGCCAGCGTCGCCGCCTTGCGGCCCTTCCAGCCCGCCGTGGCGCGCGCGTGCAGATAAGTGGCGTACGCGACCCAGGTGATGAAGGACCAGACCTCCTTGGGGTCCCAGCCCCAGTAGCGGCCCCACGCGTCGCCGGCCCAGATCGCGCCCGCGATGATCGTGAAGGTCCAGAGCGGGAAGACGGCGGCGTTCACGCGGTACGAGAACTTGTCGAGCGTCGCGGCGGCCGGCAGCCGCTCCATGACGGACGACCACGCGCGGCCGACGGTGACACCGCGGGCGATCTTGGACTCGTACACGTCACGCAGCAGGTAGAAGAGCGTGCCCACGGCGCCGAGGTAGAAGACCGCGCCGCAGAAGATCGCGGTGGAGACGTGGATCCAGAGCCAGTACGAGTGCAGGGCCGGGACCAGTTGGTCGCTGTCGGTGTAGAGCACGGTCGTCGCGACGCCCAGGTTGAGCAGGACCGTGGTGACCAGCGGCAGTCCGATCCAGCGGACGTTCTTCCTCGTGAGGAGGAAGGCGAGGTACGTGCCGACCGCCACCGTGGAGAAGGTGGTGGAGAACTCGTACATGTTGCCCCACGGCGCGCGCTGCACCGCCATCGCGCGGCTGACGACGCCGGCCGCCTCGATCAGGAAGCCGAGCGCGGTCAGGGCGACGGCGATACGTCCGTACAGGTCGCCCTTGAGCGTGCCGCCCGCCGCGCCGGGGCCGTCGGGCACGTCGCGGCGCCCGGCCGCCGAGCGCGTGACGACCTTGGGCCGCTCCAGGACGGCGGTGCCGCCGCCGTTCTCCTTCTCCGCCGTGCGCACCTCGACCGTGGCGGCGGCCGTCGCACCGGCACCGGTCAGCGCGGCGGCGGTACGGCCGACCTTGCTGCGGCTGCCCAGGACCCATTCGACGATATGGGCGAAGAAGGCCAGGGTGTAGACGGCCATGGACGAATAGACCAGCACGTTGGCGGTGTGCGCCAGGTTCTCGTTGGTGGTGGCGGCGAGGATCACTTCTCAGCCCCTTCGACAGGCTCTCCGGTAGGTGTGGCGGGGTCGGCGGGTGTTTCCGCGGCTTCTGCGGTGTCTTCGGATTCTTCGGGTGCTGCCGACGCGGTCGGTGCTGTGGGCTCGGTCGGTGCTGTGGGCGCGGTCGGCGCGGTCGGCGCCTCCGCGTTGAGCGTCAGCGCCAGGTCGCCCAACTCCTCCGGGAGCTTCGCCGACTCGCTGCGCCCGAGGCCGGCCATCTCCACGACGGTGACGCCGTCGGCGCCCCGTACCGCGCGGACCCAGATCCGGCGCCGCTGGATGAAGAGCGAGCCCACAAGGCCGAGGACGGCCCCGATCGCACCGGTGAGGGCGAGCCCGTTGCCGGGCTGCTGGGAGATCTGGAAGGTCGCCCACTCCTTGATGTCCTTCTCGAAGGTCACCGAGCCCGCGCCGTTGGGCAGTTTCATCGTCTCGCCGGGCAGCAGCCGCTGTGCGAGCTTGTTGCCGTCGGCGTCCTTGAACTGCTTCATCTTGCTGGTGTCCAGCTGGTACACGTTCTGCGGCAGACCGGAGTCGACGCCGAGGCTGCCCTGGTAGCCGGTGAGCGCGAGAACGGGATAGTCCAGTTCGGGGAACTGGGAGAACATGTTGCCGTTGCCCTTGCCCGCGAAGGTCGGGACGAAGAAGGCGTTGAAGCCGAGTTGCTGCTTCTTGCCGTTCTTGTCCTTGTAGCCGTCCATCACCTTGATCGCGCCGGTCGACGTGATGTTGTTGTCGATCGGCAGCAGCGGGGTCGCGCCCTTGAAGACGACCTTGCCCTTGCCGTCCCGGACGGTGAGGACGGGGGCGTATCCGTGGCCGATCAGATAGACCTTCGAGCCCTTGACCTCCAGGGGCTCGTTGACCTCGATGACGGCCTTGCGCTCCTTGCCGCTCGCGTCCGTCGAGTAGCTGACGTGGGCCTCGAACTCGCGGGCGGTGCCGACCTGCGGTCCCTTGCGCTCGAAGGTCCCGACGAACTTGTCGAGGTTGAAGCTGAACGGTTCCAGGTCGTCGGTGTCGTACATCGAGCCGGACTTGAAGTCGTCGTACTGCGTGAGGGTGTTGGAGAAGCCGTCGCCCTCCATGATCAGCTTTCCGCCCTCGGACTTGAACAACTGCCCGGTGGCGAAGGCCACCAGCATCACGATCAGCGCGATGTGGAAGAGCAGATTGCCGGTCTCACGGAGGTAGCCCTTCTCGGCGGCGACCGCGTCCCCGACGGTGTGCGCGCGGAAGCGCCGCCGCTTGAGCATGGTGAGCGCGGCCTCGCGGGCCTCGTCCGGCTCGGCGGTCGTACGCCAGGTCGTGTACGCGGGAAGCCTGTCGAGCCGCTTGGGGGCGCCCGGCGGACGGCCGCGCAGCTGCCCGACGAACTGCCAGGTGCGCGGGACGATGCAGCCGATGAGCGAGATGAAGAGCAGGAGATAGATCGCCGAGAACCACACCGAGCTGTAGACGTCGAACAGCTGGAGCTTGTCGTAGATCGGCGTGACCGTCTCGTGCTTCTCCTGGAACGTCTGGACCTTCAGCTCGTCGACGCTGTTCTGCGGGATGAGCGAGCCGGGGATGGCGGCGAGCGACAGCATGAAGAGCAGGATCAGCGCGACGCGCATCGAGGTGAGCTGACGCCAGAACCAGCGGATCCAGCCGAGCGGACCGAGGCTGGGGCCGCCGATGGCGGACTCCTCGCGGGGGGCGGTGGAGAGCTGCGATCCGGCGGCGCCGAGTTCACGGGTCTCGCGCGCCTCGGGCGACTCGGCCGTCTCGTGCGCCTCGCTTGCCTCAGGCGTCTCGGCCGTGGTGCCGTCGGCGGCTGCCGCTGTCGTCTCTGTCTTGCTCATGGAACTAGATCCCCACCGTGAAGCCGTTGGTCCACGCCTGCATGTCCTGCATGATGCTGTCCCACACGCCGGTCACCAGCAGCACCCCGGTCGCGATCATCATCACGCCGCCGACCCGCATCACCCACAGGTAGTGCCGCTTGACCCAGCCGAACAGCCCCAGTGCCTTGCGGAAGGCGACGGCGGCGAGCACGAAGGGCACGCCGAGCCCGACGCAGTACGCGACGGTCAGTATGGCCCCTCGCCCCGCGGTCGCCTGGTCGAAGGCCAGCATGTTCACGGAGGTGAGCGTCGGTCCGATGCACGGTGTCCAGCCGACCCCGAACATCGCGCCCAGCAGCGGTGCGCCGACGAGGCCCGACACCGGCTTCTTGTGGACGCGGAACTCGCGCTGCGTGAGCCAGGGCAGCAGCCCCATGAAGAACACGCCCATCGCGATCATGAGTACACCGAGGATCCGGGAGATGACCGCCCGGTTGTCCTGGAGGGTGTTGCCGAAGTAGCCGAAGAGCGCGCCGCCGGAGACGAAGACCGCGGTGAATCCGGTGATGAACAGCACCGCGCCGGTGACCATCCGCCCCCGCCGGGCGTCGCCCAGATCGGTGCCGCTGATGCCGGTGACGTACGAGAGATAGCCGGGCACGAGGGGCAGCACGCACGGTGAGAAGAACGAGACGAGACCACCCAGCAGCGCGATCGGCAGCGCGACCATCAACGCCCCGTCGAAGACGGTCTCATTCATGCCGGGAACAGCGGCGAGAACCTCCACGGGATCACTTCTCCGCGATCAGCGGGTCGATCAGCTCGCGCAGCTTCTTGTCGTCGAGCGCCTTGAGCGAGCGGGCCGCGATCTTCCCGTCCCGGTCGAGCACGATCGTGGAGGGGATGGCCTGCGGGTTGAGCGTGCCCTTGGGGAAACCGTTGACGATGAGTTTGCCCGCCGGGTCGTAGATGCTCGGGTACGCGACGCCGTAGTCCTTCTCGAAGGCTATGGCCGCGCCCTTGTTGGCGTCGCGGGCGTTGAGTCCGACGAAGGCGATGTCCTGCCCCTTGGCCTCGGTCTCCTTGGCGATCTTCGCGAAGTACGGCGCCTCGGCGCGGCAGGGTCCGCACCAGGAGCCCCAGACGTTCAGCACGACGACCTGGCCCTTGAGGTCGGCCACGTCGAGCTGCTTGCCGTCGAGCGTCTCACCGGCGATCTTGTTGACCGACTTGCGCTCGCCCTTGGCGACGGTCTGCACCCCGCCGGTGTTGGTGACGAAGTTGGTGTCACCGCCGCCGCCGGACGTGGCACCGCCGCTGCACGCCGCGAGGGTGAGCATGGCCGCCGACGCGACAACGGCCGGAAGTACGGCGCGTGGGCGTCGGTTCGAGCGGCTTCGGGGGGCTCGGCCAAAGTTCATGTGAAAAGTTTCGCATGGGCCATTCAGGGATCTTCTTCGCCCCCCTCGGTCCCGAAGAAGCCCTGACCGCGCGCTGTCGGCGGCCCGGCCGGCCTCCGTGACAACGGGCTCAGGCGGCCTTGAAGAAGGTGTTCCAGCCGCCCGCCGGAGCCTGGCCGACCTCCAGCGTACGGAGTTTGGCGAGCACGGCCGGGTCCTGGACATCGAGCCAGTCGGTGAACTGCCGGAAGGAGACGAGCCGTACGTCCTTCTTCTCCGCCATCCCCTTCAGCGCTTCTTCGACCGCATCCATGTATATGCCGCCGTTCCACTCCTCGAAATGATTCCCTATGAAGAAGGGGGCGCGATTCGATTCGTAGGCGCGGCGGAATCCGGAAAGATACGCATCGGTGGCCTGCTTGCGCCAGCCCGGATAATTCGAAGGCACGCCCTTCGTCGAATTCTTCGACTGATTGGCGAGCATGTTGTAGTCCATCGACAGCACCTCGAAGGAATGCCCGGGGAACGGCACGGCCTGCAACGGCAGATCCCATACGTCCCCTCGCTTGCCCGGCCACATCTGCCGGCCGCCGGGCGAGCTGGCGTCGTATCGCCAGCCCATCTTGCCCGCCACGGGCAGCAGGTTGTCCTGGCCGAGCAGGCACGGCGTACGGCCGCCGACCAGTTCCTTGCGGTAGTCGAACGGCAGCGGGTCGAGGTCCTTCCAGCCGCTGTTGGTCTTCCACTCGGTGACGAAGCCGATGGCCTGTTCGGTCTCGTCGCGCCACTGCTTCGGCGACCAGTTGCCGACGGAGCCGGAGCCGGCGCAGAAGTGCCCGTTGAAGTGGGTGCCTATCTCGTGCCCTTCGAGCCATGCCTGGCGTATGTACTTCAGCGTGTCCTTGATGTGCGCGTCGGTGAGATAGCCGATGTCGGAGGCGCCGACGGCGTTGCCCGGCGGGCGGTAGAGGGTCTTCTTCGACTCCGGCAGCAGATAGATGCCGGAGAGGAAGAACGTCATCGCCGCGCCGTGGTCCTTGGCGAGGTCGAGGAAGCGCGGGAAGAGGCCGTTGCCCACCTCGCCCGCGCCGTCCCACGAGAAGATCACGAACTGCGGCGGGGTCTCACCCGGTTCGAGCGGTACGGGCTTGGGCGGCTGGTGCGGCTGCTTTCCGGTGTCGGCCGTCGAACCGTCACCGATCAGCCGCACATTCTTCTCACTCGCCTTGCCGCTCGGCCTGCCCCCGCCCTCGCCCCCGGCCCCCGCGGTGTCCCCACCGGTATTTCCGGACGCACCCGTGTGGGTACCGCAGCCCGCGATTCCGATTGCGGCAGCCGCCCCAATTCCGGCTCCGAGCAGGCTCCTTCGGCTCATGTCGCGCATATCGGTCCCATCCGCACTCGCTCATGTAACGTCCGCCGGTCATGCGGACGACAACACGTTAGAGGGCATAGGGAACTCACAGGTTCCAGAAATTGGTAAAGCATCGGCCTGTAACAGCAGATGTGACATTTACCGCCGAACCGTGGGCGATTGGCCGACTACGCTCCGAAAGCTTTTGACGCGCCCTTCACCGGTTTGGCGCCCGCGAGGAGATGCGCGGGTACGAGATCGCGCGCCGGTTCCGTATAGGCGACGGAGATCAGCTTCTCCCCCTCGTACGTGAATGTCGTCAGGGACGCGAGCGTGCACTGTCTGCGGCGCGGGTCGTGCCAGAGTCTGCGGCGCTCGAAGTGGCTGCGCACGATCCAGATCGGCAACTGGTGGCTGACGCAGACGGCCTCGTGCCCGAGGGCCGCGTCGCGCGCGTCCGCCAGGGCGGACTTCATCCGGGCGACCTGGTCGACGTACGCCTCGCCCCAGGAGGGCCGGAACGGGTTCGTGAGATAGCGCCAGTTGGCGGGCGAGCGCAGGGCGCCGTCGCCGACCCCGAAGGTCTTGCCCTCGAAGACGTTGGCGGCCTCGATGAGGCGGTCGTCGGTGTGGAGGGTCAGGCCGTGGGACTTGGCGACGGGGGTCGCGGTCTCCTGGGCGCGCTCCAGCGGGGAGGCGACGACATGGGTGATGTCGCGGGTCGCGAGGTGCTCGGCGACGCGGTCGGCCATCTGCCGGCCGAGTTCGGAGAGGTGGTAGCCGTCGCGGCGCCCGTAGAGGACTCCGTCGGGGTTGTGCACCTCTCCGTGCCGTACGACGTGCACGACGGTGGTCTCGGCGCTCATGCCCGCACCCCGCTCTCGGGCGCCGTGGCTTCCGCCGCGGCGCGGGCGGCGGCCGGCAGGGCGGCGGCGATGCGCTCGACGGCGCGGTCGTCGTGGGCGGTGGAGACGAACCAGGACTCGAAGGCGGACGGTGGCAGATAGACGCCGTCGGCGAGCATCGAGTGGAAGAAGCCGGTGAAGCGGAACGCTTCCTGCCGCTTGGCGTCGTCGTAGTCGCGGACCTCGTCGGCGGTGAAGAAGACGGAGAACATGTTGCTTGCCGTCTGCACCCGGTGCGCGACACCCTCCTTGCCGAGGGCGTCGGAGACCAGCCCGCGGATCTCGGCGGAGACGGCGTCGACCTTCGCGTACGCCGCGTCGTCGAGCAGCCGCAACTGCGCGAGCCCGGCGGCGGTGGCGACGGGGTTCCCGGAGAGCGTGCCCGCCTGGTAGACGGGCCCGGCGGGCGCGAGGTGCGCCATGACGTCGGCACGGCCGCCGAAGGCCGCCGCGGGGAATCCGCCGCCCATGACCTTGCCGAAGGTCATCAGGTCGGGCGCGACACCGTCGATGCCGTACCAGCCGGCCTTCGACGTACGGAATCCGGTCATCACCTCGTCGGAGATGTACAGCGCGCCGTTCGCGGCGCACAGCTCCTTGAGCCCGGCGTTGAACCCGTCACGCGGCGGCACGACGCCCATGTTCCCGGGCGAGGCTTCGGTGATCACGCAGGCGATCTCGCCGGGGTGCGCGGCGAAGGCGTCCCGTACGGCCTGAAGGTCGTTGTACGGCAGTACGACGGTGTCCCCGGCCTGCGCGCCGGTCACCCCGGGCGTGTCGGGCAGCCCGAACGTCGCGACACCGGACCCGGCGGCGGCGAGCAGCGCGTCGACGTGCCCGTGGTAGCAGCCGGCGAACTTGACGATCTTCGCGCGCCCGGTGAACCCGCGGGCGAGCCGGATCGCCGACATGGTGGCCTCGGTGCCGGACGACACGAGCCGTACCTGCTCGACGGGCGCGACCCGGCCGACGATCTCCTCGGCGAGCGCGACCTCGCCCTCACCGGGCGTCCCGAAGGACGTACCCCGGGCGACGGCGGCCTGGACGGCCTCGATGACCTCGGGCCGCGAGTGCCCGAGGATCATCGGCCCCCAGGAACAGACGAGGTCGACATAGTCGCGCCCGTCGGCGTCGGTGAGGTACGGACCGTCACCGGACACCATGAACCGGGGCGTACCGCCCACGGCCTTGAAGGCACGGACGGGAGAATTCACGCCGCCGGGCGTCACGATCGACGCACGGTCGAAAAGCGCCTGCGAAACGGGGGCTTCGTATGAATACGACACTTTGGTCCTGATCTGCGATTCGGGGTCGGGTGGCCGGGGACGAAGGATCTCGGCCACCGATGAGCGGGGCGCGCGGTCTCCTCGTATTACATAAGGGCGTCAACGCCCCCGCGTCTGCGAAACTGGGGCGTCATAGGGGAAGCTCACGCAATCCATGGTGTCAGAGCCTTCGAAGTATCTGCGGACAGGTGTTTCACCGGTCGTCCGTGGGGGAGGTCACTGTCACGATGATCGGGTTGCGCGGCCGGGGCTGCGAGTGGTCGGGTGGAGATATGCATCGCGGTGGCGGACTGGGCGAGGGAACCGATGACCTCGGGCCCGACCCTGCCCGACGGGGAAAACACCGGCGCCGCGAGCGAGAGGCCCGCGCGCAGCCGCCCTCCAGCAGAAACGACAGCCGGCCTCCCGGGGGCGGGAGCGGCCGGGTGGGCGTGACGTACAAGTACTTCGGCGCCCCGGACGGGGCGACGGCGGCCCGCGTCCCCATCTCGATGCGCCCGGAGGAGCTGGGCGGCGACGAGCTGGGCATGGGCGGCATGTTCACCAAGATCAAGCCCGAGACGATAGCCGCGATGGTCCTCACGGGCATCCAGGGCATGCCCCTGAACAAGGTCCCCCCACTCGAACTGGTCGTGCTGCACCCGGACTACGCGGTGGTCAAACTCCCGATGACGGTGGTGGACCCCCTGCGCGGCATCGGCGAGGAATCGGTGGGAGCGGCGGCCTTCATCTGGTCGACGGTCCCGGACCGGGGCGGCCCGCGGGACGCGTTCTACGTCTACCAACTGCTCCACGAGTGGCAGGACTTCAGCCACCGGCTGCACGAGGCGGGGCATCAGCCGTACTGCTTGGTGTGGCCGTGAGGCGCTGAGGTTCCGTTCCGACGAGGGGCGGACGCCTGCCCTCAATGGGCGCCCCTCTCAAGGGGGCGTCCCAGATGGCTTTCAGACGGCTCGTCAGGCCGCCCAGGCACCTTCAAGCACATGAGCGTCACCCACTGCACAGCGCCTCGCGAGCACCGACCCGAAGTTTTCGATGGGCGGACGACTTCTCGTCCAAGTGACATTCTTGGGGGACGGCAGCGAAAGGAAGTCGGCTCATGCGGTGGACGGTTCATGGCGAGCGCCAGATTTACAGCAACCCATGGGTCAACCTGTGGCTCGTGGAGGTCCAGCAGCCGGATGGCCGGCGTTGGGAGCACCACGTTGTCCGCATGCGTCATCTCGCCGTCGCCGCCGTGGTGGATGAGCAGAAGCGGGTGCTCATGATGTGGCGTCATCGGTTCATCACGGATACGTGGGGCTGGGAGCTGCCTATGGGGCTGATCGAGGCCGACGAGAGCCCTGAAGAGGCGGCGGCGCGGGAGGTGGAGGAGGAGACCGGATGGCGGGTGGAGTCCCTGAAGCCCCTGGTCTACGCACAGCCGGCCAACGGCATCACCGACTCTGAGCATCACGTCTTCCGTGCGGACGCCGCGACCTACGCGGGCCCGCCGACCGAGCTGAACGAGACGGACCGCATCGAGTGGATCCCGCTCTCGGAAGTTCGCGGCATGATCGACCGCCGTGAAGTCGTCAGCAGTGGCAGCCTGGTCGGGCTGCTGTACCTCCTGCTGGATGAGGCCACCGGCGCCGCTGGTTAACCGACGGCTTCGCGCCGCTCGGGTAGTTCTGGTCGTCAGCTCTTCAGCACTGCGACCTGCTGAGCTCGCGCGCCGAGCTCCCGAACCGCGCGCACCTTCTTGTACGGAGCGATGCGTTTGCGCATGGTCGCGAAGTGCTCGTCGCCTCGTGCGGACGACAGACCCGCGTACCCGTCCAGGAACGCGCCCCACGTCGCGCAGGCTTCCTCGATGTGACCGAGCTCGAACTGCCTTTGCGCCATAACTGCGTTGAAGTGCACCCGCCCCTGACGCTCCTGTTTCGGCTGCGCCCGCAGCGCTGTCTTCAAGGCGGCGATCGAGCTGGGCAGGTCGCCGGTCTCGTAGAGCACGTGGGCGACATGGAACTGGTAGGCGGCCTGGTCGTACCCGCCGATGGACTCTCCGCGAGAGTCCGCCTTCGAGAGCGCCACCTCGGCCTCGCGCAACCGGTCGAACGCCGCACGTCTGGCGCCCACCATCGCTGATGCGTGTGCCTGCTGGCCCCGCAAGAAGGCCACAAGTCGGGGCCCGGACTGCGGTGCCGCCTCCGCGGCCGAGTCCGCGAGTTCCAGGGCCTTGCGTCCGTAACGCAAGTGCGACGCTTGAAGGCTCATGCCACGCAGGGTGCGGCAGTACGTCACGTGGTCATTCGCCTCGCGCGCGATGTCCAACGCCTTGACGTAGTACCGCTGTCCGAGCCCGTGTTGACGCTCGAACATGGCCATCCAGCCTGTGAGGTACGTCAGGTCCGAGGCTGCGGAGAGCATGTCCTTCCTGACCTGCTCCGAGGCGGAAGCCCGCAGGTAGGGGGCGACCGTGTTGACGAGAAAGGCCGCTGCCATGGGCCTGGCGTGTCCGCCGCCCAACTCGTCGAGAATGTCAGCGATGCGCTCGGTCATCGTTCGCACGGTCGCCACTTCGCCCACGCCGATGTGGGTGGTGGGCTTGGTGGCGCGTTCGCGCTCCTCCGCGTGTGCCTCACCGGCGAACAGAGGCACGGCGAGGGCGGCCGAGTACAGGCCGGCAGTGAGAACGCCACGGCGCGACGGGTCCATGTCTGCCCTTCCGAGATCCATCAGGGACTCGACAGTGTCTCCGCTGACGGACCCTCTCCCGCCCTTCGGCGGCCGAAGCCCCGCTTCCGCATACGTCACCGGGCGCGCGAGTCTGCGTTCGAGCGCCTCGATGATCACCGGTCTGACCTGCTCCCTCGGCTGGGTGCCGGCCACCCAGTGCGAGACGGCGGACTGGTCGTACTTGAGGGACATGCCGGCCTGGGCGCCGATGCGATTCACGGCGTTGGCGAGCTGGGTTCGGGACCATCGCGCCTGTTCAAGCAATGTTTCGAGACCTGCGTTGCGGCCGTTCTGAGATGCCTGGGCCATGCCAACTCCCCGGTTAATTCATGGCTTTCACGGTTGCACCTGCTTCTCACGGTACCGGGCCGAGCACGTTGCGGAGTTAGCTCTACACGCACCGCGATCAAAAGCGGCCATGAGAGGAGACGTGTGGTGACCACCGTGACAAATCCTGCGTTCCCGACCCCACTGGCACAGGCGGTTGGGACGAAGACGGCGACCTGGAGAGAGCCGATGAGGGCCGCACAGGCTGCTTTGTCGTTCGACGCGCAGCCGAGGCACGTGGAGACCGCGCGCCGCGTCACGGCCGCCGTGCTCGGCGAAGCCGGCGTACGGGACAGCGACACCATCGGTACGGTCCAGCTGCTGGTCAGCGAGATCGTGACCAACGCGATCGTCCACGGCGACGCCAACTCGGTGTCGTTCCGGATCACTTGTGACACCGCCGGTGAGGCGCTGATCGAAGTCGACGATCACTCCTCCGGCGCTCCGGAGGTACGGGACGCGGGCCCGGAGGACGAGGGCGGTCGCGGCATGCGGCTCGTCACGTACTTCGCCCGCGACTGGGGCCGCAAAGGGACCTGCACCTGGTGCACGGTTCCGGTCGGGCCGGTGACCGGGTGATGGCCTCACATGACAGGCGACCGGCGGTCGTCCTCACCCCCGGCGGCGAGCCCCCACAAGTCCCGAAGACGGACACCGAACTGCTGCGACTCCTGTTGGAGTCCCTCCGCCGCTGGCAGCGGACGGAGCCGGACGGCCCGCCATGAGCAACAGGCCCGGCTCCCGTCCGCGTACCAGTTTCCCCAGAACCGCTCTCGCCGCGCTCAGAGCCATTCGCCGGGAACACCCCGTACTGGTCCACGGCCTCTACACCTACCTCAGCGTCACAAGCCTCCTCCTCGCCCTGACCGCCGCCGTCGCGGTTCGGGGCTGAGCGCGATACGCCCGTAAGCACCACGCACTCCCCGGAGACTCCATGAGCACCCCGCCCGATGATGCGCACGCAGACTACGCAACACCCGTTCACGAGACCGCCGATGCCTTACGCGCCGCGCTGCGTGAGCACGGTCTCGACCTACCCGGCCTCTCGGTGGAGCAAGGCAAGGTCAGCCTGGGCGACGTCACCGCCACCACCGCCGACCGGCTCGCGCGCCTCCTGGGCGCGCCCGTACAGAAAGTCGAGCGGAACCTGGCGGAATGGCCCGAGGCGCAGCAGGTCATGCGTCGGCTGGGCGCGGCATTCAGAACAGCCACCGGCGGCGGCTTCCTCGACCTGTACTTCCACCACGACTGCGTCCGCTGCGACCGCGACGCCGCTCTGACGCTCGGCCCAATCAACCAGCACGACGCACAACGTCTCCTTTCCTCCCTGTCGAGAGGGGCCTCTCCGTCCGGCCAAACGCGAGAGGCTACGGCACATCAATCGCACGCATCATGAGGAGCTTTCATGCCCGGCGTTCTGACCACCGACCACCCGGCCTGGATCGAAACGGCGCCCGGCGCCCGCGCACGCATCGTGCGTACGGCATCTGGCGTCTGGGTTCTGTCGTGGGATCAGGAAGGCCCACACTTGAGGTGCGTACAGGGCGCCGAGGACGTGAAACCGGTGTTCGTCACCACGGATCCTTCATGTCTGCCCGACAGCGTCCCTGCCGAGCTGAAAGCCGGCCTGGATGATCTCGGACCGACGCGGCGTCTGGCCAACCCCTGGCTGTGGGACGCCATCACCACGGCGATCCTGCGTCAGGTCGTACGCGCCGGGCAGGCCCGGAAGCTGTACCGGGCGTGGTGCGGCACGTTCGGCACCACCGTTGAAAGTGCCACGGGTGACTTGCTCATCGCCCCCACCGCCGCGCGAGTTCTGGAACTGACTGACGAACAGTTCACGGACGTCGGGGTCAAGTTCCACCGCACCGTCCTACAAGCCGCCGCCACCCACTACGAGCAGCGTCACGCCCAATGGGGGCGTCTGGGCTCCCGTGATTTGGTCGCCGCGCTCACGAGTGTCCCGCGCATCGGTCCATGGACCGCCGCCGCGGCAGCCGCCGACTACACCGGCGACTTCAGCATCTACCCGCACGACGATCTCGCCGTGCGCACCTGGGCCGCGCAGATCGCGCCCGCGCACGCGTGGCCGGGCAAGAAGGACAAGGCGTTCGGCCCGATGTGGACCGCCATGGCCGGCCTTGACCGCACCGCACTGCACACCTTGACGCTCTCCACACTCACCTGGGGCTCCCATGCCCGCTGATCTGGAGGAATCATGCCGCCGTTATCCCTGATCAATGGCGCCGATCCGACTCGCACGCTCGACGCGCTGTTCGTGAACGCGCCCCTGCGCGACTACGACGAACGGCCACGCACCAACGACTACACACTCCCTGTGCTGGGCATGGCGTACATCGCCACGTACGCGAGGGAGGTCGGGGGCTTCAACGTAGGCGTTCTTGACGCCGAGGCTCATGGTCTCGGCATCACGGAGACAGCGCGGATCGTCAACGCCGCACAGCCTCGGTGGGCGGCCATGAACCTGCTCGCCCCCACCTACGAGATGTCCGCCCGTATCGCTGCCGATCTGTCCCCGGACATCGCCCTCATGGTCGGCGGCCACCACGCCAAGGCCATGCCGGACCGTGTCCTCGCCGACCCTCGCATGGCCAACCTGCGGGCGCTTGTCCTCGGCGAAGGCGAACTGCGCGTCGCCGCCCTCCTGGAGGACGAACAACGCCGACGTGAACTTCCCGGAGTCCTTTGGCGTGACCGCCTGCTCGGCACCCGCGCGGCAGGGATCCCGGTCGGTGGAACGAGTGCGCAGATGCTGAGCCCCGACATCGACGCCTTGCCGTACGTCAACCGGGCATTCCTGCCTCAGGATCCCTACCGAGCGGCGCCCGGCGAGGCCGACCGCCGACTCGCGAGAAGCCGCGGTGCCGACTTCCTGACGCGGGCCGCCCGCACCGGGCACCTGGAGGCCAACATCGTCGGTTCCCGGGGCTGCCCGTACAACTGCACCTTCTGCGGCGCCGCCGTCAGCGCCAACCCCGACGTCGCGATTCGAGTTCGCGAGCCCGAGGACATCATCGGCGAACTCGACCTGCTCCATGCCGAGTACGGCGTCACTGCGTTCCGGTTCGTCGATGACCTCTTCCTCGGCGTCTCCCGCGTCATCACCACCCAGATGGCGGCCTTCACACGGCATCGCATCGGCGACCGGTACGTGTGGGACGCCACCGGACGCATCAACGTCCTGGACAGGCTCGACAACACCGCGCTCGAACTCCTGGTCAACAACGGGCTGCGAGAAGTGGCCCTCGGCATCGAGTCGGGAAGCGACCGCATTCTGAGCGCGATGGACAAGCGGATCGACGCCGAGATGACCGAACGCGTCACCCGCCGCCTTGTCGAACGCGGCATCGGCGTGAAGGGGTACTTCATCCTCGGCTTCCCCGGCGAAACCCGCGAGGACATCCGGGCGACCGTGCGCCACATCCGAAACCTCTGGAGCATTGCCGACGCCAATCCCGGCAGCGTGCGGGCCAGCGTGTTCGAGTTCCGCCCCTACCCCGGCACACCCGTGTGGAGAACGCTCACCGACGCAGGCCACGATCCCGACACGCTCCTCGCATACGCGGACGTCGACCTGACCGCGGACGGAGCCGACGAATCGATGCGCCAGCGCGACGAGTTCAACTTCTCCGTCGGCATCCAGTTCGGCGACGTCCCGCTGCGCGAAGTGCGCACAACCCTGGCCACGCTCACCCGCGAACAACACGAACGCAACCAGCCGGCGGCCGGGGAGATCTCCGTATGACGTCGGCACGCGGCCGGTTCATCACCCTCGACGGTCCCAGCGGCGTCGGGAAGACCACCACCGTCCACGCACTGACCGGGGAACTGGCCAGACGGGGCCAGAGCGTCCATCGCGCCGTTGAACCCACCACCAGTGTCCTCGGCGCCTTCGTCCGCGAGCACTTCAGCCACATCCGCGGACACGCCCTGGCCTGCCTGGTCGCCGCCGATCGCTACGAACACATCGAGCACGAGATCGAACCCCGGCTCGGCGCGGGCGACACCGTCGTCTGCGACCGGTACCTCGCCTCGACGCTTGTCATGCAGCAACTCGACGGTGTGCCGGTGAAGTTCCTGCTCGACCTGAACGCGCACGTCCTGATGCCGGACCTCGCCGTCATCCTCACCGCGTCCCCCAGCCTGATCGCCGAACGGATAGCCGCACGCGGTCCCCGTAACCGCTTCCACCTCGACCCGACCGTACCCAGCCGCGAAGTCGACCTGTACGACGAGGCCGCCCACACCCTCATGACGGCAGAAGTGAAGGTGCTGATCGTGAACACCGAGGACGCCACTCCAACGGAGGTTGCGGTCTCAATCGCCGACGCGATCCCCCATCCGTCGGTAACGTCAGTCGCCCCACGACCACCAAGCACCCCCCAGGAACCATGAATCCGCACCCCGCACAGCCCGTCATCGACACGCACGTCCTCCTCCGCGACGGAGACAAGATCCTCTTCTCCCAGCGCGGAGGCCCGTACGGCTACGGGCGCTGGCACATGCCGTCCGGAAAGCTCGACCAGGGCGAGCCCATGAGCATCGGCGCCGCGCGAGAGCTACTGGAGGAGACCGGCGTCGAGGTCGACCCCGCTCATCTGCGACTGGTGCATGTCGTGCACCACAAGCAGAGCGAGACCGTGGAAAGGATCGGGTTCTTCTTCGAGGCAACCGACTGGGTCGGGGAGCCCGTCAACAAGGAGCCCGCGAAGTGCCTCGCGCTCCAATGGTTCAGCGTCCACGAACTGCCCGAAGACATCATCGAGTACCCGGAGGAAGGGCTGCTCGGATACCTCGAAGCCTCCGGCACTCTGGCAGAACATGGCTGGTAACACCTCCGGAGAGTCCACACGGGCGGACCGGTCGTCACCCAGAGCCCACTGCGTCCCCGCGCAGTGCCTCGGCAATCGCCCGGCCCGTCTCACGAGCCGTGAGGTACGGGCGGACGTCGTGCGCACGAGCGCCGTTGTGGACTCGGAGATCACGAACGCGATCCCCGAACAACGGCGCCAACTCCTTTGCCAGCGCCACGACATCACCCACGTCCGCGATGTTGGTCCAGCGCTCGACCGGAGTCGGCCAGTCAGCGTGACCATCTGAGGGCCGGGGCAGCAAGCGTTCGAAGACGAGGTTACGAACGGCCAAGGGAGAGCCGAGCGTCACCAATGTCAGACCTGGGCAGTCGGGAAGCGCGTGCAGCGCCTCGTACGCGGCGACCGTCCCGAGCGAGTGGGCGACCATCACCTTGGTCTCAGGGGTGACGCTGCGGGCGATCCTGTCCTGAATGTCCATCCGTACATCGGGCTCGGTGAAGTAGCGGCGTACCTGCCGGGCGCTGGAGATCATCATGCGTTCGCTGAGGCCGGCGAAGAAGGACGAGTGGCTGAGCGCGTTCAGGGCTCTCTGTACGAGGAGGGGCGTACGGAGCCGGGCCGGGGCGGCCGGGCCCGCGACCCGTGGCTCCAGGTCGGAGGCGGATTGCCACCACTGGAGCAGCAGGTCGCGCTCAATGCCCTCCTGAACGTCGGACGCGTCCAACTCCGGTGTGCCGAGACCGCGATGACCGGCGGGGCGGAAGAGGTCACCGTAGAAGGCCATGGAGACGTCGTCGCGCGCCACCCGTGGGCCGGCCGCCAGGGCGAGACCGTCACTCAGGGCCGGATACCAGTCGGCGAGCAGCGTCTCCGGGCCCTTCATCTCTTGGGCGATGCCGTGGACGAGGACGACACGGGTCACCGGGCGCCTCTTTCCTTCGCGGGTCGGGACGGATTGAGCCGGAGCGCGACCACTCCCATGTCGGTGGCCACGCAGACCCGGCCGTCACCGTCGAGCGCGATGCCGTTGATTCCACTGCCGATGTCGAGTTCGGCCGTCCATACGGAGGAGTCCATCTCCCGGACGCGCATCAGCCCGTAGCCGTCGGCCGCGACCGTGACGGGTGTGCCGTGGACATCTGCGGCGCGGATCACCCGGACCGCGGAGGGAAAGGGCGCGAGTTCCACCCCGGAGTCCTGCCCGTCGGCCAGGTCCCAGAATCGCAGACGGCCGTCGCCCGCCCCGGAGATGACGACGTCCCGGCCGTCCAGGCGCGTGATCTCCAGGCCGTATGCACCCATCTCATGACCGCCGAGCGGGTCGCCGTACGGACTGCCCGTGCTGAGGTCCCACAGACGCACCGTCCCGTCACGGGAGGCGCTCGCCACGATCGGGACACCGTCGATCAGCGCCGTGCGCAGCGTCGTCACGTCGGCCGTGTGGCCGCACATCGGGGGACATACAGGGGCCTGAGTGTGCAGATCCCAGGCATGGAGCGCATAGTCACCCGCGACCGACACCACAACGGCCCTGTCGTCAACCGTCTGTAGACAGGCGCGGCTGGAAGTCCCTGACCGTCTGCCGATACGCCTTCGGGAGCCGAGGCTCCAGACCTCGGCGTCCATCCAGTTGCTGCGCACCAGCAGGCTGTCACCGTCCAGTTGAACGGCCGTCGAGTCGGTCATCCACTGTGCCACCGAGGTGAGGTGTGCCGCCACCTGGTGTCCGTCCTCAAGATCATGTGTGCGGGCAACACCGTTGTCGGCTCCCGTGACGACGATCGCGCGGCCGTCGGACGGCTGAAGGATGTCGACCGACAGTAGGCTCCGGTCCTCGCCACACAGCGGCTCTCCGTGGGGACGCATGGCGACCGCGTCCCAGACCCGCACATCCCGTGAGGTCGCGACCACTATCACCGGTGCGCCGTCGACCTGGGCGAACAGCGGCGCCGCGCGCAGCGTCCTCCGGCCCCCGGTGAAGCCTTCCAACGGCTCTCCCACCGGTGTCGCTGTCTCCAGATTCCAGATCCGGACGGTGTTGTCGTGGCCCATAGTCGCGACGACCGCGTTCCTGCCGAGCCGGCCGAGGGCTCCCGCCAACACGAATTCGGTGTGCCCGAGAAACGGACCGCCGACGGCCGAGCGGCTCACGACATCGTGCAGATGAACGCTGTTGCCCTCGAACTTGGAGAGCACCACCGGCCGTGTCCCGTGGAACCCCACGCCGACCGCCAACGCCGCGGGGGTGAGATCCTCCACGTTGAAGTGCGCGTGAGGTTCGGTCGGCCAGTCCGCCCCACGACCGGTCAGGTGCCACACATACGCATGGTCGGACGTCGTCGCGAGAACGATCTCCAGTCCGCGGCCGACACGCCTTACGGCGAGGTGGGAGACGCCTCCGATGTGCCCCACCAGTGGATGACCGACCACCTCTCCGGAGACCGCGTCCCAGAGCCGGACCGTACCGTCCTCGGCACCGCTAACGACGACCACCGCACCTCCCAGCTCGCCGAACGCCACACAGCGCACCGCGTTCGTGTGCCCCGTCAGCGGCAGGACCAGGGCGGCGCCCCGGAACGGGTCCCAGAGCCGGACAGTGGTGTCGGACCCGCCCGTCGCGACCACCGCCCGTCCTCCTGAGAGGCCAAGAGCCACGGCGGAGACCTCACCGGAATGTCCCTCCATGGGGCTGCCGACCGGTGTCCGCGTCTTCAAGTCCCAGAGCCGTGCGGTGGCGTCCTCTCCTCCGGTGACGACCAGCGGGCGGCCCTGGAACTCGCCGTAGGCGGTGGAACACACCGGGCGTGTGTGGCCCTCGTCGGGCTGATCGGCCGTCAGATCCCAGATACGCGCGGTGCGGTCGTCGCTGACAGTGACCGCCAGGGAGGCGTCTCCGCGGTTGGTGAGAGCGGCTGCGGTGATGCCCTCGACATGACCGCGCAACGGATGTCCAAGCGGCTGAAGGGTCCGCAGATCCCATAGGCGTGCCTCGTGCCGCCCACTGCTCAGCGCCACCGGACGACCGTCGGACTCCCCGATCACGGCCGAAGTGACTCCGCTGTAGGCCCAGTAGACGTGGGCGGCGACCGGTTCGCCGATCTGACGGCGGTCGGCCAAATCCCACCGGCTGAGCATTCCGGCCCGGTCTCCGACGAGTGCCACGGCCCTGCCGTCCAGCTGTGCCACGCAGACCGAGGTGACCGCTTGCGCCGGGCCGATGAGCGGGGTGCCGTCGACACGCGCGTCACCACCGTTGAAGACCTCGCTCAGGTCCCAGACATAGACAGCTTTGTCCTCACCGCCGGTGACCGCGACGGGACGGCCGTCGAGCTCGCCCAGATCGGCGTCCCAGACCGTTCTTCTGTGCGCGCTCAGTTCACCGCCGAGCTGTTCCCTGCTGACGAGATCCCAGATGCGCGCCGTACCGTCGGCGCTCGCCGTCAACACCACCGGGCGCCCTTGGACGTCTCCTACGGTGATGCTCTCGACCCGGTTGGTATGCCCCGTCAACGGTCGTCCGTATTCCTGGCCCGCCGACAGGTCCCAGATCCGTACGGTGCCGTCCTCCGCGCCAGTGAGGGCGACGGTGTAGTCGCCCAGGTCTCCGATGGTCACGGCACTCACCGCGATGCCCACTGACAGCGGTTCGCCGATCCGCCGCTGGGACGTGAGGTCCCACACGAGGGCCGTTCCGTCGGCGCTTCCCGTCACCGCGATGGGCCGCCCGTCGAGGCTCCCGACCGCGACACAGCCGACCGACTTGCCGTGACCGCCGAGCAGCCGGTGCACCCCGCTGGTCGACCACCAGGCCCAGCGCGCCGACCAAGGCAACGCGACACCCAATTCGCCGATACGGTCCGCCAGTTGGTCGGCCCCGCAGCGGCGGGCCGACAGCTGTAGATCGGCGGCCCGCTCCCCCATGGCGCGGTCGCTCGTCAGCCGGTGCGCCACCTGCTCGTACGAGCCACGGATCCGCCTGGGGCCCTCGCCCTCGATCGACGCGAACGCCCCCAGCAGGGAGAGGCGTTCAGTGGCAAGCAGAAAGCCAGGATCCTCGACGAGCCCGGCGAGCACTCCCGCCGCCGCCGCGTGCGTGGCCATGTGCTGACGTACGTACGGAACGGCCAGGAACCAGTCGAGGCGTCCGTCCGACGCTGTCGGGACAAGGGACTTGAGGGCTTCGACAACCGACCGCTGGATGTCTTCCGGCGGGCGGTCGGCGGTCGCGCGCAAATGCTCGGCCAGCGCCTTGTGGTACAGGCGATAGGCGGAACGCCGGTCGTCGTCGATGACTTCGGCGATGTACGCCTCGGCGACGTCCAAGACCCAGGAGACATCCTCCTCCGTACAGGGAATCCCCGAGATCACCGAACTCAGCGCCGTCCAGACCAGCCCCCGGGGCAGTCCCTTTCCCTCGGAGAAGGCGAGGGCGAGCAGCATGCGCCGCACCCGGGGCTCGTCGGGGCCGAAGCGGGCCAGATAGTCGTCGAACGCCTCGCCGATCTCACTGGGCAGCGTCTCCGCCCAGCCGGGCCGGCCGACGTCCACCGCGGTCCGGTCCGACCGCAGGGTGCGCGCGGTGGTCCTCGCGTAGAGATAGACCCCCGCGGCCTTCTCGGCGACGCCTCTCGCGACGAGCCTGGCGAGCTCGCGGCGGCCGCGGTAGGGAGTGCGTACGTCGGCCTCCTCCGTGGCGAGCAGCACCCGTGTGACGTACCCGGCGACATCGTCCACACCGGCGCGGTACTCGGGCCGGTCCAGGTCCATGCAGAGGAAGGTGGGCCCAAGAGGTGCGACCAACTCGTGGCGGGTCCCCACCAGGAGCCGTACGCCCTGAATCTCCGACATGGGGCGCAGCAGTTCCCGGGTGATCCTGCGCGGCTCGCCGTGGCCGCCCGCGTCCGCCGCGGTGTCCGACCCCGCCTCGTCCACGGCGTCCACGACAATGATCAGCGGGGGTCCCTGGCGGCCCCGCCGGGTGAGTTCCTGGAGCAGCGCGGCGGCGCCGTCCGCCCGCACGTCGAGGGCGGTGGCGAGGCGTTCCACGACCTCCTCCAGCCGCTTGTGACGGGCGTGCACGGCCGCCGTCACGCATCCCGGAGGGACCACGGTCTCGGGGACGACACCGGCGAGGTCCAGCCGCGAACGGTACGGGCCGTCCGACAGCGCGACGATCCGCCCGAGGACCGCGGACTTCCCACAGCCAGGACTGCCGGTGACGACGCGCCCCCGGCCGTCGCCGACCTCGGCGGTCAGCCAGGCCACGAGTTCGGAGAGGACGCGCACCCGACCGCTGAAGTACAAGCCCTGCTCCGACTCGAACTCCACACCGCGCGAGCGTGGTCCGAAGTGTTCGGTGAGGTCCCGCGCGACCACCCGGCGCTGCACTTCGAGGTCGGTGCCGAGGGGCGGCAGTTCCTCCTCGTATCCGGTGTTCGGCAGGAAGGGGGCCAGCCCAGTGACGAGTCCACTCGCCAACTCGGCCCGCTGGCCCCGTCCTTCGCCTTCGAAGCGCTCGTTGATCGCCTTCACCAGTTCGGTGAGGTCGAGGTATTGCTGCCGCTGACCGGTACGTCCCGTCGTCGTCCCCACCGCCTCGCCGAGGGCGGCCACGAAGGCGCCGTCCTCGGCGATGTCCTTGCGGCGGGCGGAGGCGAGGAACCAGAGCCCGGTGGAGTCGGCGTGCGCGTTGCGGTACGCGATCGTCCGCAGCGCGACCGCGGACGCCTCCGCCCCGCCCGCGCCGGCCGCGCACGTGTCGAGGATCAGCAGCAGGTGCCGGAGGTTGCCCCGACAGAGGATGCGCACGAGGTCCTCGGTGGCCAGGGCCGTGGTCGCGAGGTCCTCGTCACGTGAATCCCAGCAGAGCAGGTAATGACGGTCACGCTCGGCCACGGCGCCGTGGCCGGCGAAGTACACGACCACCACGTCATCACTGGTCAGACCGGTGTCTTCCGACCAGTGAGAGAGCTTCTGGCGGATCTGTTCGGCGCCGTCGTACTCGCCGAGACCCGGCAGCACCGACTCGTACCCGAAAGAGCCGAAGAGGGCCGCGATCGCGCGAACGTCCCCCGAGACGGAGGGCAGTTGTTCTTCCTCGGGCAGATGGCGGTATCGACCGCTGCCGAGCGCTATGAGGTACCGCCGACTCACTCAACCGCCTCACTGCTCAGTGTCACCGAATCTGCGAAGACTGTAGCGAGAAGACGGGCGATACGTGTGGGTCAACAACCTTGTGGGGCAAGCCGGTTACGTTCTGGCGGTGATCTTGCCCTTGCGGAGCGTCAGCGTGCGGTCCGAGCCGGTCGCCAGGGTTTGGCTGTGGGTCACCACGATCACGCATTTGTTCTGTTCGTGGGCCAGTTGGCGGAAGATGTCGATGATGCCGTCCGCCGTGTCCTCGTCGAGGTTTCCGGTCGGCTCGTCGGCGAAGAGGATGTCGACGTCGCAGGCGAGGGCGCGGGCTATGGCCACGCGTTGTTGTTGGCCGCCGGAGAGTTTGAGTACGTTGCTGTGGGCCATGTCCGTGTCGAGGCCGACCTTCGCCAGGAGGTTCAGGGCGTGGGTTTTGCGGCGACCGGTGGTGGGGCTGGTGCCGGTGATTTCCATGGCCGTCGTGACGTTGCGCAGGGCCGACATGTAGGTGAGCAGGTTGTACTGCTGGAAGACCGTGGCCGCGTGCCTGTTGCGGTAGCGGCCCAGGCCGAGTTCGGTGAGGTCCTGGCCGTCGAAGCGGATGGTGCCCTGGGTGGGGCTGTCCAGGCCGCTCGCCAGGCTGAGGAGGGTGGTCTTGCCGCTGCCCGAGGGGCCCAGGATCGTGTAGAAGGTGCCCCGTTCGAAGGACAGGTCCAGTTGGCGGAGCACGGTGGTCCGGCGGCGGCGGCCCTCGTAGGTGTGGCTGACCGCGGACAGTTGGAGTACGGGGGTCTCGGTCACGGCGCTTACTTGCCCTTCGTGAGGATGGTGCGGGGGTTGAGGCGCAGCGCGGAGGCGGCGGGGATCGCGGTGGCCAGTAGGCCGATGCCCAGCCCGATGCCGGCGACGGTGGCGAGGTCCGCCGGGTCCAGTCGTACGGTGATGGTGTCGATGGGGTCTGCGCCCTCGACCGGTTCGTCGTTCGGGTCGATGCCCTCCCGGACTCCCGTGGAGCCGGGGGGCGGTGGCTGCCAGGCGTTGATCTTCCGCTGGGCGGCGGTGGCCTCGTCGCTGAGCAGCGTGTCGCCCGCCTTCTGGGTCAGGCTCTCGGCGAAGAACGCACTCAGGCCGATGGCGAGGGCGGCGACCACGACGGTCTCCACGGCCTGCTGGGCGACGAGTTTCCACTTCTTCTCGCCCAGCGCCAGGAGGACGCCGAACTCCGTACGGCGTTGCTTGACCGCGAGGGTGGCGAGCAGGCCCAGGACGAGGGCTCCGGCGACTCCGACCAGCCACATGGCCGCGGTCGCGGAGGAGGTGATGCTCTCCAGGGGGCCGGTCATCTGCTTGAGGGCCTTGTCGTTCATGCTGAGTTTGAACCCCTTAAGCGCGTCGCCCGCCGCCTCGCCGGCCTGGGAGCGGAACGCGTCGAGCGTGGTGGGGTCCTTGAGTTGGAACGTGGCGCCCTGCAACTGCGTGGGACCGTCCTGGCCCCCGGAGTTGAGCCTGCCCAGGGCGTCGGCCGGGACGATCATCCGGTCGCCGGGGAACTGCATGTATTCGGGGTCCGGTTCGTCGGACGGGTCGCGGTAGACGCCCTTGAGGGTGAAGTCGGCCTTCTTCGTGCCCTTCGGGTCGTTCTCGCCCAACGTGAGCGTGTCGCCGACCTTCAGGTTGTTCTTCTTCGCCAGGCGTTCCTCGATGAGGACGCTGTCGCGGCCCTTGTCGGCGGAGGTGATCGGCCCGCCGGACAGCAACTTCCAGGTGCCGTCGCTGAATTGGGGCAGCAGTGTGGAGTCCAGGACGCCCAGGGCCAGGGTGTAGTTGGGCGGCGCGTCGGGGAACAGGGGCTCGTCGCTGACGATTTCGGCCCCGCCGAGCAGCTTGGCGCCGTCGAACGACTTGTGGTTGTACTTCTCCACCAGCGGGGACGCGCCGATCTTGTCCACGAGGTCCGAGCTGATCAACGGGGCTTGGGGCAGGACCGCTTCGTCGAGGTCGACTTCGAGGGTGACCTCGGCGCCGAGCCTGCCCTTGGCGGCCTCCGTCGCCTGCGCGGTGGCGGATCTGATGAGGACTCCGCCGAGCACCATGGCGGAGATGACGAGGAAAGTACCCAGCATGATCAGGGTCTTGCCTTTACGGGACCACAGGCTCAGGCCCGCGCGTTTGGTGAAGTTCATGGTGGGTGTCGGCCTCTTCATTCATTCGGTATTCATTCGGTGTCGGTGAGGATGGAGCGGGGGTGCAGGCGCAGGATCCCGATGCCGGGGACGACGGTGGCCACCAGCGCGATGCCGAGCCCGATCCCGGCGACCCTGCCGAGGTCGGCCGCCTGCATCCGTATCTCCGGCAGGGAGGTGGTGTGCTCTTCGCGGGCCAGGAGCGTCTCGCCCGCCTGTTGGGCGAAGGACTGGCCGGCCAGGGCCGCCAACGCGAGCGCGGGAACCAGGAGAACGGCCACCTCGACGGTGTGCTGGCCGATGAGCTTCCACTTCTTCTCGCCCAGGGCCAGCAGCATCCCCAGCTCGTCGCGGCGTTCTCTGATCGTCAGCAGCACGATCAGACCGAGGATCACGGCACCCGACAGCCCGATCAGCCAGAGCAGGGAGCCCGCGAACGCGCCGACGCGCCGCAGCGGCAGTATCTGGTCACGAAACGCCTTGTCGTTGACGTCGAATCGGAAGCGTTCACCGCCCAGCAACCGGGCCGCCTCGGTGTGCAGCCGCTCCGCCTGCTCCGGGGACCCGATCTTGAAAACGGCCTCACTCGGCCTCGTACCGAAACCCAGTGCCGATACGGCTGCGACGGGGGCGTACACCTGGTTGGCGATCAGCTCGCTGGGGGTCATCCACTGGGGTGGGTCCGGGCGGGGGTCCTCGTAGACGCCGATGATCTCGAAGATCTCGAACGGCTCCTCGCGCTTGCCGTCGCGCGAGCGCAGTTCGACGGTGTCGCCGACCGCCAACTCGTTCTTGTCGGCCAGGCGTCGCTCAAGGAGTACGACGTCGCGCCGGGCGTCCTTCTCGGTGAGCGCGCGGCCCGAGACGATCCGGTTACGGCCGGAGGCGAAGTCGAGCAGCATCTCCGAATCACGGATGCCTGTCACCGTCAGGCCGTCCCCACCGGACCCGTCCGTCGCATCACCGGGCCTCGGTACGTCTGACGTGAGGGGCGAGAGGCCCCGCGGCTTCACCACCCCACGCAGCAGCGGGTTGTACCGCACCACCGGCGGGGAGGAGCCCAGCGCGTCGGCCGTGGCGAGGGTCAGTCCGTCGCCGCGCACGGTCACATCCACTCCGATACGGCGCTGTGCCTCGGCCTCCTGCCGGCTCGTCGCGCCCTGGAGCAGGAACCCGCCGAGCAGCAGCGTGCAGATCACCAGGAAGATCCCCAGCAGCAGGGCGGTCTTGGCTCTTCTGGCCACCAGGCTGAGTGCCGCGCGCTTGACGAAGTTCATGGCGAGAAGAACAGCAAAGCGGCCCGCGCAGCGGGATAAGGGCCGTTACCGCGGCATAAACATCGCTCCGGCAGGGCGAGGCAGGCCGGAGCGATGTTTATGCCGCTGCGAACCGCCCCGTGCTTTGCTGCGGCTCATGAGAGTTCTGGTAGCCGAGGACCACCGCATACTGGCGCGCACCGTCGCGACCGGCCTGCGCAGACAGTCGATGGCCGTCGACCTCGCCGCGTCCGGCGACGAGGCCGAGCGGATGTGCCTGCTCACCGACTACGACGTCCTGATCCTCGACCGCGACCTGCCGGTGCTGAGCGGGGACGAGGTCTGCCGCCGGGTCCGCGAACTCACGGACCCGCCGCGCATTCTGATGCTGACGGCGGCCGGCGGGATCGAGGACAAGGTCTACGGACTGGAGCACCTCGGCGCCGACGACTACCTCGCCAAGCCCTTCGACTTCGCCGAACTCGTCGCCCGGGTAAGGGCGCTGAGCCGCCGTGCTCCCAAGCCGTTGGCGCTCGTCATCGGGCACCAGGGCATCTCCCTGGACCGGGGCAGGCGCGAAGTGCGGGTCGACGGGCGGAAGGTCGAGCTGACGCCCAAGGAGTTCGACGTACTGCGGATGCTGATCGAGGCGCGCGGCGAGGCGGTCTCCCACAAGGAACTGGTGCGCTCCGTCTGGGACGAGCACCTGGACCCGCGCACCAGTGCCGTACGCGCCACCGTCAGCCGACTGCGCGGCAAGCTCGGCACCCCCGGCGCCCCCGACGCCGTCGTGGCCGACACCGGTGAGGGGTACCGGCTGTGGCGCTGACCCGGCCTGTGCGCCCGCGCCTCGTACGCCGCGCGCCGGCGCATCCCCTCGCGGCCCTGCGGGGACTGCCCTTCCGCGTCAGGCTGGCGGGCGCCTTCGCCGGTCTGTTCCTGCTGTCCGGGGTGGCGCTGCTGACGTTCGTGGTGGTGCTGGCCCGCTACGGCACCACGCGGCAGGTGATGGACAGCGAGATCATTCGCGGGGCCGGTTCCGAGGTCGGGGCCGGGGGGTGGACCGGCGTGAGCCCGTACGGCACATCGGGCCCCGCCTCACCCGTCGACCCGACGGGTCCGACGCCCACGCAGCACGCCGACGGCGACGGCATCGCCATCCGGCTCGTCGACCGGACCGTCAGCGCCGTGCAGGACGCGGCGCTGGACCAGATGCTCCTCTGGTCGGGGATCGGGCTGATCCTCATCGCCCTGCTCGCCGCCGTCATGGGCTGGTGGCTCGCCGGCCGGGCCCTGCGCCCCGTCGTCGCCGTGACGGACGCCGCCCGCAGGATGAGCGAGCGGAACCTCCACGAGCGCCTCGCCCTCACCGGCCCCGACGACGAACTCCACAGGCTCGCCGACACGTTCGACACCATGCTCGACCGTCTGGAGAAGTCCTTCGAAAGCCGGCGCCGCTTCGTCGCCAACGCCTCGCACGAGCTGCGCACCCCCTTGGCCGCGCAGCGCGCGAGCCTCGAAGTCGGGCTCGCCGACCCCCTCCCCGACGGCTTGGCCGATGTCCGCGACGACCTCCTCACCGTCAACCGCGACGCGGAGAAGCTCGTCGCCTCGCTGCTTCTGCTGGCCCGCAGCGACAGCGGCCTGGTCGAGACCGAACTGGTCGAACTCACCGAGGTGGCAAGTCAGTTGGTCGGCGGAGCGCAGCCCCTGGCGAGGGAGCGGGGTGTGTCCGTCACGCTGATCGCCGACCGGCCGCTGCCGGTGGAGGGTGACCCGGTGCTGCTACGGCACCTGTTGACGAATCTGCTGCACAACGCCGTCCAGTACAACCGGCCCGGCGGGGCCGTGTCGCTGAGCCTCGCCGGCCGTACGCTGACGGTCGCGAACAGCGGCAAGCCGGTACGTCCCGACCAGATCAGCGATCTCTTCGAACCGTTCCGCCGCCTCGGCGAGGACCGTACCGGCAGCACCGGCCACGGGCTCGGCCTCTCCATCGCCAAGTCGATCACCGTGGCCCACGGCGCGCGCATCGCCGCCCGGCCGGGCGACGACGGAGGGCTCACCGTCTCCGTCACTTTCGGCGACGCCTGAACCAGGCGCCTCAACCGGACACCTCAACCAGGCGTCTGAACCGGACGCCAGGCCCGGTTCGGACGTCGCGCCCGGTCCAGGCGCCCGGTTCAGGCAACGCGCCCGGTTCAGGGCGTCGGGCCTCCCCGGCTCAGCCGGTGATCTTGAAGGTGGCCGGTGAATCGTTCTTCTGGGCCACCTGACCCGGGAGCAGATTCTGAATCTTGTTACCCGTGAATTTCCCCGTGCCGGTGACTCCCGAGTTGATCAGGATTCCCTGCTTGGCCGGGCGGTCGATCGTGTTGTTCGTGAGCGTGGCATTGACCCGCGTTCGATCAATGTTGATCCCGGCGTTGAGGGATCCGCGAATGATGTTGTCGCTCATGGTGACGTTCGTGAAAGCGTTCGGAAAGAGCGAGGTGCTGGACGGGGAACCGATGTGCACGCCGTGCCGGACGCCGTTCCAACCGCCCCCGCCGATCAAGGTGTTTCCGCTCACCGTGGCCGATTCCAGGGGGTGCCCCGAGTCGCCGAACACACTGATGTCCATCGCGTTGTTGGAGGACACGCTGTTCACCAGGTTGTTCTTCACCTCGACGTTGCGCCCGCCGGCGATCCGGATGCCGTTGGCCCACCAGGGCGCGATCGCGGTGTTGTTCAGGATCTTCGCACCGCTGATCTGACCGTTGTTCCCGGCGGCGCCGGCGTCGGAGTACGTGGCGTACGAGTCGTCTCCGGTGTTCCGGGCGAAGCTGTTCCGGACGGTGATGTTGAGGCCGAGCTTGTCCGGATTCGGCGTATTGCCGTTGTTGATGTTGTAGCCGTCGCCGTAGCTGTCCGCCGTCCGGCTGTTCTGGAGAACACCATTCGTACCCGACAGCCAGTTGGCGTCGATGTGCCGTGTCCAGAGCCGGTCGACCAGCCAGCCACCGGCGCCGCCGGCGTTGATTCCGTAATCAGAACCGCCGGTGCCGCCGATTCCCCGCCAGACGGCGTTGGCATCGATCTGCAGGTCGGTCAGCGTGGTGCCCGAGCCCACCGTGATCTGCGAACGCCATGAATTGGCCGGCAGCGGAACCTTGCGATAGATCGTGGAATGCCACATGCCGGCGCCCTGCACCTTTACGCCGGTGAAGTCCAGCGGCTTGGACACCAGGCTGTTGGTCAGGTACTTGCCCGGCGGGATCCACACCGACTTCTGCTGAGTACGGGCGGCATTCACCGTGTTCTGGATGGCGACCGTCGAATCCTTCACGAACTGCGGGTCCGCGCCGTTGCTCACGACGGAGATCGAGTTCGCCGGCTGGGCCAGCGCACCCCCGACATTCTCCAGATCCACGGAATCGATGTCGTAAACGGCGGCCGTGTTCGCGGCGTCCTTCTGGAGTTTGATGGTGCTGCCGGCCGCGATGGGAGCGCCCGTGACCCAGACGGGGAATTCGTTGTAGAAGCGGTAGGCCACCCCACCCGCGCGGGGGTCGTCCGGGTTGGTGGTCGCGCCCCGGTAGTTCCACGCCTGGCGCGAGTCCAGCGTGATCGCCTGGCGGAACACGTTGTTCACGTACAGATTCAGCGTCGCGGTGATGCCGCCGCCCGCCGGTGCGTCCGGAATCGAGGCGCGGACCACGAGCGTATTGGCGTTCTTGCCCGTGCTGTTCGGCAGCGTCACGGAATCGCCGTTGCTCTTCAGCTCGACCAGCGCGTAACCCGAGGCTTCGGTCTCCAGGGTGGCCTTGGTCGGAGCCGGAGCGCCGGGGCTGATGGAGCGGAGAGTGGCGCCGCCGCCGCGCTGGCCGGCTTCGGCTTCGAGCGTGACGAAGGGGGTCGTGGCACCGGCGGCGGCCGCGGCGACGACGTCCGTGCGAATCTCGTCGTGGGGAGGAACGGACAGGGCACAGACAGCGAGCAACGCGCTGCCACAGAGGATGGAAAAACCTCTTCGGAACATATGTCACCCCTTGGCGGAATTACCGACTGAGCGGGACCAGTTGATCGCGTGTGTGGGACGGCTATGCGGTGGGGGGCGGCACGGCGAACGGGAAGTTCACATGCCGGATGGGCGCCACACAGGCATCGTCATCATCCGATGTCGACCACCGATCGCGCAATAGGTTCGACATTTCCCGGAAATCTATTGTCAATGGACTTAATTTCCATCAGTCCGATTCGGTGAGATTTCTCCAATTCCATTCCGGGTGCCTTGCGAAGTAAGTCGGTACCGCTCACGAAGGGAGGGGTGACGCGGGCGACGGGGACGAGGGGGGCGACGCGGGTGAGGGCGACTTTGCGGGTACGCGGAGAACAACTCCGCCCCAGGCGCGGCACACAGCGCACCTCGGAGCCGGCGGACAGGCCGCGGTCTCGGCCGGGGCGCCGAGCCCCGGCCCCAGGACCCGGCCCGCCCCCTTCACTCCCCCGTCGGTGACCCCTGCGGCGACCCATCCGCCGACCCATCCGTCGACTCAAGCGCCTTCAGCGCGATGTTCAACTCCAGTACATTCACCCGCGGTTCGCCGATGAAGCCCAGGATGCGGCCGTCCTTGTGCTCGTCCACCAACTTCTGAACCGCCCCCACGTCCAGCCCGTTCAGCTTCGCGACCCGCTGGACCTGGATGTCGGCGTACTCCGGCGAGATCGCCGGGTCCAGGCCGGAGCCGGAGGAGGTGACCGCGTCAGCGGGTACGTCGGCCGGCCTGACCTGGTAGCCGTCCACCGAGTTGTCCTTGACGACGGCGGCTTTGGCGTCCTTCACCCACTGGATCAACTCCTCGTTGTCACCGGCCCTGTTGGTCGCTCCGGACAGGATCAGCTTGTACTGGGTGTTGACGCTGTTGGTGCCGAGCCCGTTGGACGGCCGGGGCTGGAACCACTTGAGGTCCGGCGCCGGCGTCTCCTCGCCCTTCTTCAGGGGCAGGTCGTAGCGCTGGCCGATGAGTTCGGAGCCGACGACCTTGCCGTTGGAGGTGATCTCGGAGCCGTTGGCCTTGTTGTTGAAGAGGGCTTGCCCGACGCCCATGACGGCGAGGGGGTAGATCACGCCGCACACGATGGTCAGGACGAGCAGGGCGCGGAGCCCGGCGCCGAGGAGCCGTGCGGTACTTCCGACGGACGTGTTCATGGACATCAGCCGATTCCGGGGATGAGTGAGATGAGCAGGTCGATGATCTTGATGCCGACGAAGGGCGCGACGAGGCCGCCGACGCCGTAGATCCCGAGGTTGCGCCGCAGCATCCGGTCCGCGCTCATGGGGCGGTAGCGCACACCGCGCAGGGCCAGGGGCACGAGCGCGACGATGACCAGCGCGTTGAAGACGACGGCCGAGAGGATCGCCGACTCGGGCGACGACAGGCTCATGATGTTGAGCTTGTCCAGGCCCGGATGGACGACGGCGAACATCGCCGGGATGATCGCGAAGTACTTCGCGACGTCGTTGGCGATCGAGAACGTCGTCAACGCGCCCCGGGTAATGAGGAGTTGCTTGCCGATCTCGACGATCTCGATGAGTTTCGTCGGGTTGGAGTCCAGGTCGACCATGTTCCCGGCCTCCTTGGCGGCCGAGGTGCCGGTGTTCATCGCGACACCGACGTCGGCCTGGGCCAGCGCGGGAGCGTCGTTCGTACCGTCGCCGGTCATCGCGACGAGTTTCCCGCCCGCCTGCTCACGCCTGATGAGGGCCATCTTGTCCTCGGGCGTGGCCTCGGCGAGGAAGTCGTCCACCCCGGCCTCCTCCGCGATGGCCCGCGCCGTCAGCGGGTTGTCGCCCGTGATCATCACGGTCTTGATCCCCATGCGGCGCAGCTCCTCGAACCGCTCCCGCATGCCCTCCTTCACCACATCCTTGAGATGGATCACGCCGAGGACCCGCGCCCCGTGCTCGTCCTCCACGGCGACGAGCAGCGGCGTACCGCCGTCCTCGGAGATGCGGTCGGTCAGGATGTGCGCGTCGGGCGCGACGCGGCCGCCGTGCTGCTCGACCCAGGCGACGACCGAACCGGTCGCGCCCTTACGGATCTTGCGTACGGTCGCCGTACGGTCCTTGCGCAGAGCGCCGGCTCCCGTACCCTCGCCCTCCGCCCCCGCCCCCGTGATGTCGACACCCGACATCCGAGTCTGGGCCGTGAACGGCACCCAGTCCGCCTGCCCCAACTCACCCTGCCTGCGCTCCCGCAGGCCGTACTTCTCCTTCGCCAGCACCACGACGGACCGGCCCTCGGGTGTCTCGTCGGCGAGCGACGAGAGCTGTGCGGCGTCCGCGAGTTCGACGGCGGTGACCCCCTCCACCGGGAGGAAGGCCGCCGCCTGGCGGTTGCCGAGGGTGATGGTGCCGGTCTTGTCCAGCAGCAGCGTCGAGACGTCGCCCGCGGCCTCCACGGCCCGGCCCGACATGGCCAGGACGTTGCGCTGCACCAGCCGGTCCATGCCGGCGATGCCGATGGCGGAGAGGAGCGCGCCGATGGTGGTGGGGATGAGACAGACGAGGAGCGCGGTGAGCACGATCATCGACTGCTGGGCGCCCGCGTAGATCGCGAACGGCTGGAGGGTGACGACGGCCAGCAGGAAGACGACGGTGAGGGACGCGAGAAGGATGTTCAGCGCGATCTCGTTGGGGGTCTTCTGCCGGGCCGCGCCCTCGACCAGCGCGATCATCCGGTCGATGAACGTCTCGCCGGGCTTGGTCGTGATCTTGATGACGATACGGTCGGAGAGGACCTTCGTCCCGCCCGTGACCGCGCTGCGGTCACCGCCCGACTCCCGGATGACAGGGGCCGATTCACCGGTGATCGCGGACTCGTCGACGGAGGCGACGCCTTCCACGACATCGCCGTCACCGGGGATGATGTCGCCGGCCTCGCACACGACGAGATCGCCGACGCGCAGGTCCGTGCCCGGCACCCGCTCCTCGACCCCGGCCCCCGCCGAGATCCCGGCCCCGCTCCCGGCCGCCCGATTTTTCGTTACGGGCTCCGCGTTCCGCCTGATCAGGCGCCGTGCGACCGAGTCGGTCTTCGCCTTGCGGAGCGTGTCGGCCTGCGCCTTGCCGCGGCCTTCGGCGACCGCCTCCGCGAGGTTGGCGAAGATCGTGGTCAGCCACAGCCAGGCGGTGATCGCCCAGCCGAACCAGTCGCCCGGTTTCGTGATCGCGAGGACGGTGGTGAGCACCGAGCCGACCTCGACCACGAACATCACCGGCGACTTGACCATCACCCGCGGATCGAGCTTCCTGATCGCGTCGGGGAACGACTTGACCAGTTGCCCGGGGTCGAACAGACCGCCGCCGACCCGCCCGTCGTCGCCGGGCCGGTGCGAGGTCGGCACGTCCGGGTGCGGCGCCCGCGAGGGGCCCGACCCGGGGTCGGGCGTGGGGGTTGAGGTGGCAGTGCTCATGACGCGAGTCCTTCGGCGAGCGGTCCCAGCGCGAGTGCGGGGAAGTAGGTCAGACCGGCGACGATCATGATCGTGCCGACGAGGAGCCCGCTGAACAGGGGCTTGTCGGTACGCAGGGTGCCCGCGGTCATCGGCACAGGTTTCTGCTCGGCCAGCGAGCCGGCCAGCGCCAGGACGAACACCATCGGCAGGAAACGCCCCAGCAGCATCGCGATACCGATCGTGCTGTTGAACCACTGCGTGTCGGCGTTGAGCCCCGCGAAAGCCGAGCCGTTGTTGTTGGCACCCGACGTATAGGCGTACAGAATCTCGGAGAATCCGTGCGCGCCGCTGTTCGTCATCGAATTGCCGGGCGTGTTCATCGCCATCGCCACACCGGTGAAACAGAGCACCAGGGCCGGGGTGATGAGGATGTAGCACGCGGCGAATTTGATCTGCCGGGTCCCGATCTTCTTGCCCAGATATTCCGGTGTGCGGCCCACCATCAGCCCCGCGAGGAACACCGCGATGACGGCCATGATGAGGATTCCGTACAGTCCGGAGCCCACACCACCGGGTGCGATCTCGCCCAACTGCATTCCCAGCATGGCGATTCCGCCGCCGAAACCGGTGTACGAGGAGAGGAACGAATTCACCGCGCCGGTGGAGGTGAGGGTCGTCGCCACCGAGAAGATGGACGAGGCGCCGACTCCGAACCGTGTCTCCTTGCCCTCCAACGCACCGCCGGCGATGTCGAACGCCGGGCCGCCGTGGTGGAATTCGGTCCACATCATCAGCGCGGTGAACACGATCCAGATCGTCACCATCGTGGCGAGGATCGCGTATCCCTGCTTCACACTGCCGACCATCCGCCCGAAGGTCCGGGTCAGGGACAGCGGAATGAGCAGAATGAGGAAGATCTCCAGGAGGTTCGAGAGTCCGTTGGGGTTCTCGAAGGGGTGGGCGGAGTTGGCGTTGAAGTAGCCGCCGCCGTTGGTGCCCAGCTCCTTGATGGCCTCCTGCGAGGCCACGGCGCCGCCGTTCCACTGCTGGCCGCCGCCCATGAACTGACCGACGGAGTGGATGCCCGCGAAGTTCTGGATCGCCCCGCAGGCGACCAGGAGTACGGCTCCGACCAGCGCGATCGGCAGCAGGATACGCACGGTGCCGCGCACCATGTCCGCCCAGAAGTTGCCGAGTTCACCGGTGCGGGAGCGGGCGAAGCCCCGTACGAGCGCGATGGCGACGGCCATGCCCACGGCGGCCGACAGGAAGTTCTGCACCGCCAGGCCGCCGGTCTGCACGACATGGCCCATGGCCTGTTCGCCGTAGTACGACTGCCAGTTGGTGTTCGACACGAATGAGGCGGCGGTGTTGAACGCCTGGTCCGGATCGATCGACGAGAAGCCGAGAGAACCGGGCAGGCTGCCCTGGATCCGCTGCATCAGATAGAGGAAGAGGACACTCACCAACGAGAAGCCGAGAACTCCCCGCAGATAGGCGGGCCAGCGCATCTCGGTGGCGGGATTGGCGCCGATGGCGCGGTAGATCCATTTCTCCACCCGCAAATGCTTCGGGGAGGAATAGACACCGGCCATGTAGTCGCCGAGCGGGCGGTATGCCAGGGCCAGCGCCACCATGAGCGCGAGCAGCTGGAGCACACCGGCGAGGACGGGGCTCATCAGGGCTCAGAACCTCTCCGGGAACAGCAGGGCGAGGACCAGATAGCCCAGCAGGGCGACAGCGATGACGAGACCGACGACGTTCTCCACGGTCATAGCTTCGCCACCCCCTTGGCGACGAAAGCCACCAACGCGAACAGCGCGATCGTGGTGACGACGAAGGCCACATCGGCCATCGTGAGCTCCTGAAAGAGGTCGGAAATTCTTGGACCTCTAGAGGAAAGCCGCTTTTTTCGGGGACACGAGCGACGTTGACGGGTCCCATACGGCGCGAGGCGTGCGTTTTACGGTTCTCATACACGGATGGCCCATACATGACTTGTGCCCGGCAGGATTCCTGCCGGGCACAAGATGCGTAGGGAGCGGCGGTCGCTCCCGGCGTCAGCCGGTACGGGCCGCCGACGTGCCCGATGTGACAGTCGCGGCGTCTACGGCGTCCGGGTCCGTCGCGGGACGCAGCACACGCTCCGCCAGCGCGCCGAAGATCAGCCCGAAGGCCGTCCACAGCAGCGCCTGGACCCCCAGCGAGGCCAGCCGGAACTCCCAGAGCAGCGCGGCCGGGAAGGTCTCCTTCACCGCGTCGGTGTTGGCGGGCAGCAGCAGACACGCCACGGCCATGACGACCACGTAACCGCCGCCGGCGACGACGGTCGCGTTCCAGTTGCCCAGCGTCGGCGCGAGCCGCCGCCCGGCGATGACGGCGACGACCGCGACCAGCACGCTGAGCACGATCATCAAGAAGAACAGCGTCGTGCGTTTCCCGATGGTGTCGGGATTGCCCACGGCGGGCGGGGTCGCGGGGTATTTGAGGAACGGCACCAGATAGACGGTGGTGAAGGCGGCGCCCGCGACCAGCGCGGCCGTCGCCCGGGGCCGGAACCGGCCGACCCGGCCCAGACAGACGGCGAAGGCCAGTGCGGCGATGCCTCCCAGGGCCACTCCGTACACGAGAACGCCGGTGGCGAGGCCGAAGGTCGACTGGACGGGCCGCGTGACCAGCTCCTCCTCTTCCTCGGCGGGGGCGGCTGCCGCGTCGTCGTGCTCATGGGCCGGGGCGGACGCCGCCTCCTCCAACGCGATGGAGGAGTCGATGGACGGCTCCCCCACCACATAGGCGAGCGCGAAGGCGAGCAGTCCGGCGACGACGCCCGCGATCATGCCGCGGACCAGCAGGTTTCTGACGGTGGACGATTGCATGGCGATGTACTCCGAGGGTGTCCCGCTTCCGTCAGATCAGTGGCAGGGGAAGCCGAGCAGATGACGGCCGTCGTGCACCCACTCGTGCACCCCCGCCCCGGAGAACACCGACGTCGCGCCCTGTTCGGCACCGACGAAGTACAGCAGCACCAGCATCAGCGTGCCCACGAAGACCGCCCAGGGCAGAACCGCCCGCAGGGGCAGGGGAGTCAGGGGGGATATCGCTGATCCGGTGGGAGCGGAAACGGCCGGGGGCACGATGGACTGAGCCATGGCACAACCTCCTTGGGAACTCGCGTCCCGTTCAGTGGAGCTGGCACGACGACCATCGGGTCTGACTCACCGGGCCGCCTGTCCGCGCGTACGTGGCGAAGGCTGCTCGGCATACAGTGGCGCGACCGTGCCGGAATCTCACCGGACTTCCGTCTCGCCGTCGTGATATCGACGTGAACGTACCGCGATCGGGCAGGTGGGCCAAGAGGGCGACTCCTCCCGTACCACCGCCCGGCCTCGGTATTCGGCCGGTGCTCGGCCGGTGCTCGACCGGCCTGTGGCGGGTGTCGCGGCGGGCGGCGTCCCGCGAACGCACGACCCTGGAGAGCCCTATGACCACACGCGTGACGTTGATCTCACCGGCGCTCAGCACCGCGCTGCGCGAGGCGCGCTTCGCCGACGGACCGCTGGACGCGACCGGGCTGCGCCAGGCCGAGGCCGTACGGGGCGCGCACGCCCTCGCCGAGCAACGCGCCACCGCCGACCGGATATTCGCGTCCCCCTCGGTGCGCTGCCACCAGACGGCCGAAGCCCTCGGCCTGGTCGCGGAGCCCCTGCCCGAGCTGCGTACGTGCGCGATGGGCCGCTGGCGCGGGAAGCGCCTGGACGAGGTCAGCGCCGCCGATCCGCAGGCGGTCGCCGCGTGGCTGGCCGACCCGACGGCGACGCCGCACGGCGGGGAGTCGCTGAAGGCGCTGCATGTGCGCCTGGGCCACTGGCTCGACGCGCTGGGCGCCGACGCGCGCCCGGACTCGGCGCGCATCCTCGCGGTGGCCGAGCCCGATGTCGTACGCGCGCTGACGGTGCACGCGATCGGCGCGCCGACGCAGGTGTTCTGGCGTATCGACGTACAGCCGCTGACGGTCACGGAGTTGAGCGGGCGGAACGGCCGCTGGAATCTGCGCAGCGGCCGTCCCTTGCAGGGCGCTGCCCGCTAGGTGTATTGACCCGCAGCGTTGTTGACGCGGGTGATCGGGGGTTGGCCTCCGAGTGCGGTGTGGCTGCGGTGGTGGTTGTAGGTGTGGAGGAAGTCTGCCAGGGCCGCTGTCCGTTCGTCGTTGGAGGTGTAGGGCCGGAGGTAGGCCCATTCCTCCAGAAGGGTGCGGTTGAAGCGTTCGACTTTGCCGTTGGTCTGCGGCCGGTAGGGGCGGGTGAGCTTGCCGGTCGCGCCGAGGTCGGCCAGGGCGTTCTTCCAGGCCAGGCCCTTGCGGTAGGCCCACGCGTTGTCGGTGAGGACACGTTCGATCCGGTCGATGCCCTGCCGGTGGAAGAACGCTGCCGCGCGGGTGAGGAAGCCCGCGCACGTTGCCGCTTTCTCGTCGGGGTGGATCTCGCTGTAGGCGAGGCGGGAGTGGTCGTCGACGGCGGAGTGGATGTAGTCGAAGCCCATGCCGCGGATCGGCCGGCCTGCCTCGCGGCCCAGGACCTTGTGGCCGCCGCCGTCGGGGATCCGGCCGAGTTTCTTCACATCGATGTGGACCAGTTCGCCGGGCTTCTCGCGTTCGTAGCGGCGGATCACGGTGCCGGTCGGACGGTCCATCCAGGTCAGGCGGTTCAGCCGGTGGCGGGTCAGGATCCGGTGCACGGTCGAGGCCGGAAGGCGGAGTACCGGGCCGATCCTCGCGGGGCCCAGTTTGCGGGCCTGGCGCAGGTCGCACACCCGGGCCTCGATATCGGCCGGGGTCCGGTGCGGCGTCGTGTGCGGCCGGCTGGAGCGGTCGTACAGCCCTGCCGGACCTTCGGCCCGCCACCGGCTCATCCACTTGTACGCGGTGGCCCGTGAGACACCCATCTCGGCTGCGACGTGCGCGACAGGGCGGCCCGAGCGGACCCGTTCGACCAGCAGCCGCCTACCGAAGACAGTCAGCCGGGCATTACGGTGGGACACGAAGACCTCCGTGCGGTGAGTTCCCAGACAGCTCCCACCACACCGGAGGTCTTCGCCATGATCAAGCCCGACCAGTGTCAACAACGCTCGTGATCAATACAGCTAGGCCGTGTCCAGCGGATCGGCCCAGGCGGATTCGCGCCGGTCACGCCGCCGCGGCCGGTCCCACCAGTTCGCCGAGCACGTCCTCCATCGTCACGAAGCCGAGCACCGTGCCCGCCTCGCCCGTCACCGCCGCCAGGTGGCTGTCCGCCGCCCGCAGCGCGGTGAGCGTGTCGTCCAGCGGGGTGTCGATCCGGACCCGGGTCACCGCGTGGAGCGTGCTGCGCGGGAACGGCTTGGTGCGGTCGGCGACGCCGAGGGTGTCCTTGATGTGCAGGTAGCCCAGGACGGCGCCGGCGGGCCCGGTGACCGGGATCCGCGAGAAGCCGGCCGACGACGCGATCCGCTCCAGTTGCTCGGGGGTCACCCGGTGGTCGACGGTGACCATCCGGCGCAGCGGTACGAGGAGTTCGCCGACCGGGCGGGTGCCCAGCTCAAGCGCGTCCCGGAGCCGTTCGCCGTCGGCCGGTGAGAGCAGCCCGGCCTGGCTGGAGACGGCGACCATGCGGGCGAGTTCGTCGTCGTTGAAGACGGCGGCGACCTCGTCCTTGGGCTCCACCTTGATCAGCCGGAGCAGGACGTTGGCGAACGCGTTGATGCCGAAGATCAGCGGACGCAGCGCGCGGGTCAGGGCGACCAGCGGCGGGCCGAGCACGAGCGCCGTCTTGGTGGGCGCGGCGAGCGCGATGTTCTTCGGGACCATCTCGCCGAACAGCATGTGCAGATACGTGGCCACGGTCAGCGCGATCACGAACGCGATCGGGTGCACCAGGGCCTCGGGGACCCGCGCCACCTCGAAGCCGGGCTCCAGCAGGTGCGCGATGGCCGGTTCGGCCACGGCGCCGAGGACCAGCGACGAGACGGTGATGCCGAGCTGGGCGGTCGCCATCATGGCCGACAGGTGTTCCAGCCCGTACAGCACGGTGTGCGCCCGCTTGTCGCCCTTGCGGGCGTGCGGTTCGATCTGGCTGCGGCGGACGGCGATGAGGGCGAATTCGGCGCCGACGAAGAAGGCGTTGGTCAGCAGCGTCAGTGCGCCGATGGCGAGTTGCAGGGCGGTCATCGGGCTTCTCCGGCGTACTGGCGAGAGGGGTCTTCGGTGTCGGTGGCGGTGGCGGTGGCGGCGCGATCTTCGGCTTCCGCTTCGGATACGGCGCCGGGCGCGGAGAGGCTCGCGGGCGAGGCCGTCGCGGCCCGCGCCGGCTCGGTGATGTGCACGCGCTCCGCGACGTGGTGCTCGATGTCCAGGACATCCAGCCGCCAGCCGTCCAGTTCGACCGTGTCGCCCTCGACGGGGATCCGCGCCAGCCGGGCCGCGACGAGTCCGGCGACGGTCTCGTACGGCCCCTCCGGGGCGACGAGACCGATCCGGGCCAGCTCGTCGATCCGTACGCTGCCGTCCGCCTCCCAGGTCGCGCGCCCGTCCGCGTTCGGCGGCGCGGGCAGCAGGTCGGGGGTCTCGACGGGGTCGTGCTCGTCGCGTACCTCGCCGACGACCTCCTCGACGATGTCCTCCATGGTGGCCACGCCGGCCGTGCCGCCGTACTCGTCGATGACCACGGCCATCGTGCGCGCGGCGCGCAGCCGGTCCAGCAGCAGATCGGCGGTGAGGGTGTCGGGCACCAGCAGCGGCTCGCTGGCCAGCTCGGTGACGGAGACACGGGCGCGCCGCTCCGGTTCCAGGGCGAGGACGTCACGGATGTGGACCGTGCCGATGACCTCGTCGAGGCTGTCGCGGTAGACGGGGAAGCGGGAGAGGCCGGTGGCGTACGTCAGGTTGGCGGCGTCGGCCGCCGTCGCGCCGGCCTCCAGCGCCTGGACGTCGACGCGGGGCGTCATCACGTTCTCGGCCGTCAGCTCGCCGAGTCGCAGGGTCCGTACGAACAGCTCGGCCGAGTCCTGCTCCAGCGCGCCCTCGGCGGCGGAGTGCCGGGCGAGGGAGATCAGCTCGTCCGGTGTACGGGCGGAGACCAGCTCGTCGGTGGGCTCCAGGCCCATGCGCCGGACGAAACGATTCGCCGTGCTGTTGAGATGCCGGATGAGCGGACCGAAGGCGGCGGTGAAGCCGCGCTGCGGGCCCGCGACGACCTTGGCCACGGCCAGGGGCCGCGAGATCGCCCAGTTCTTGGGGACCAGCTCGCCGATGACCATCAGCACGATCGTGGAGATCACGACACCGAGGACGGTGGCCACGACCGACGCGGCCGAGCCGAGCCCGACGGCCTCCAGCGGTCCGCGCAGCAGCACGGCCATGGACGGCTCGGCGAGCATGCCGATGACCAGGGAGGTGACAGTGATGCCCAGCTGTGCGCCGGACAGCTGGAAGGTGAGGCGCCGGACGGCCTTGAGGGCGCCTTCCGCGCCGCGCTCACCGGCCGCGGCGGCGCGCTCCAGGCTGTCGCGCTCGACCGTGGTCAGCGAGAACTCGGCGGCCACGAAGACGGCACAGGCGAGTGTGAGCCCGAGGGCGATCAGCAGGAAGAAGATCTCGGTCACCGTGCCACCCCCGCTCCGCCGGTCAGGTAAAGCGGAGGGGAAATGGCACGGCTGGTACTAGGAGGCTCCATCGTGGAACTGCTGCTTCCTTCTTTGTCGGTCGGGTGTCCCTGCCGTGATCGGCGGAGGGGACGAAACATCATAGTAAAGGAATGGCAAACAGAAGGGGAGTGCCCGAAAGGGTGACCGAGAGTGACTAATGTCGCTCGCGCCACTCGGCGGCGATCTCCTCGACGTCGAACGGCTTCTTGTTCAGCGGCGGCCCGGCCGGCGGCCTGGCGATCGCGGCGCGGATCTTCTCGTTGACGGCGACGATGATCCGCCGCGCCTGTGCTTCCGACGCCGCCTCGTGGGCGGCGGCGAGCGCGTCCTCCACCTCCTTACGGAGGCTCAGCGTCGGCGGCAGGTGGGAGATTCCCTCCCGCTCCATCTTTCCCTTGATCCACCACAGTTCGTCGTACGGGGCGGAGTCGGACGCCAGCGGCTTGCCCGCCCCCGGCAGATTGTCGAAGGCGCCGCGCTCGGCGGCCTCCCGGACCTGCCTGTCGACCCAGGTCTCGAAGTTGATGCCGGGTGGCTTGCGCTCGGTCATCCTGCGATCTCCTGTTCGTCGTGACATGGGGCGGTGGGGCGGTGAGGCAGTGGCGCCGTAGGCGGTGCGGCACCGGCCTCCTCCATAGTGCCTGGGAGGCGCGGCGGCTCGGAATGCTCAGATCTCCTTCGCCGGCCAGTCCAGCAGCCGCGCGCCGATCACGGCCGTCTGGAGCGTGTAGCGGTGGAGCGGCGCCGCCGGGTCGGACCCGGTGAGTTTGTGTATGCGCTCCAGCCGGTACGTCAGCGCGCGCACACTCAGATTCAGCCGCCGCGCCGCCTCCGCCGACACACACCCCGCGTCGAAGTACGCCGTCAACGTGTCGAGCAGCGGCCGGGCGCCGCCACGCGCCTCCTTGAGAGGACCGAGGGCGCTGCGTACGAGATCGGTCATCGCCTCCCGGTCCCGGCTGAGCACCGGGTAGACCAGCAGGTCGGCCGAGCGCAGCACCGGCTCGTCCAGCTCCATACGGTCGGCGAGGTCGTGGGCGTTGAGTGCCTCCTCGTACGACTGCACGACGCCGCCCGCCCCCGGGTGCGCGCGCCCGATGGCGACCCGTCCGCCGTCCGTCGCCGCGTGCGCCTGCTTCGCGAAGTACGTGAGGACGTCGCCCTCGTCGGCGGGCGCGACGCAGATGAGCCGCCCGTCCTTGGTGGTCAGCAGGATGCGGCGGTCGCCGAAGCGGGAGACGAGGGCGAGTTCGACGCTGCGGGTGACGGGGTCGGTCTCGGCGTACGCGGCCTCCCCGACGGCCACGGCCACGGCGTGCGCGTGGGAGAGCTGGAGCCCGAAGCGCCCGGCCCGTTCGGCGAGCCTGCCGAGGTCGCTGCGCCCGTGCAGCAGGTCGTCGATGAACTCACGCCGGGACGCCTCCTCGCGGCGTACGGCGAGCCGCTGGGCCCGCTCGTACCCCTCGGCGAATGCGTCGACCGCCTGCTCGACGGCGGCCAGGACGCTGTCGGCGGACGCCGTGTCGGCCGACGAGACGGGCCAGGCGGCGCGGGTCGCGGTGAGATGCCTGCTGACGAGGGCCCGCAGGCCGTGCCCGGCCTCTGCGGCCTGCTCGCCCAGCGCGCGGCGCGAGTCCAGCTCGTCGCGGGTGAGGCGGCGCCCTGTCATCGAGACGTCCGAGAGGATCCGGTCGTAGCCGGTCAGGTACTCCTGGAACATCTCGTGGTCCGTGGTCCGGCCTGTCGTGTGGTCCGCCATCGCAGCCCCCCGGCTTCCTGATCCGTCCTGACGTGTTCTTAACGCGAGTGCCGTCCAGCCTGTCAGACGCCGATCAGGCGGTGACACCCGGCATTAAGGACGCGTAAAGATTGCCGGGATCCGGCAATGCGTGCCGGGCCGGTCGGCTGACAGGATCGGACCACGGAAAACGGGGGACGGATTCCGGTGCCGGAGTGCGCGCACTCGCACTCCGGCATCCGGAGCCGGTCCGGTCGGTACGGCGGCGGAGCGCCGGGGGCGAGGGGGAACGGGAATGCGTGAATTCATCGACGCGGCACTCGGATTCCCCACCTTCCTGTTCACCGCCGCACTGATCGTGGTCGTCGGCTTCTGGCTGCTGGTGCTGACCGGCGTCGCCGAGACCGACAGCTTCGACTCGGACGTCGACCTCGACACCGCCGGGATCGGCGGAGTGCCGGTCACCGTGGCCTTCTCACTGCTGACAGCCGTCGCGTGGTTCACCAGCCTCGCCGCTTCCGTGACTCTGCACCGCTTCGGTGCCTTCGGCGCCTCCGGTCTCGTCCGCGCCGTGTCGGCTCTCGCCGTCCTTGTCGGCGCGGTACTGCTCGCCTGGTGGGCCACCCGGCTGCTCGTACGGCCGCTGCACACGCTCTTCCCCGACGAACCCGGGCCGTCCCGGCTCGACTTCGTGGGACTGACCTGCACCATCCGGACAGGACGGGTGGATGCCTGGTTCGGCCAGGCCGAGGTCGCCGCGCGGGACGGCTCCACCGCCGTCGTACAGGTCAGGCAGCACCGCGCGGACACCGCGAAGGCCGGCGCGCCGGCGCTGGGCAACGGCAGCACGGGGCTGCTGTACGCCTACGACGACGCCGGTGAGTTCTTCTGGGTCGCGCCGTACGACACGGCGCTCGACCCGCGCGCCTCGGCCGCCTGACCGCTGCCGCGACCCACTCCCCTCGGCCGATCCCTTCGCCCGATCCCTTCATCTGGTCCTTCACCCGACCCTCGTCGGTCGGCCCCCGTGCCTCGCCATGGCTGCTCAACGCCTTCTCATGCCTCCTCATGCCTCCACGCAAGGACTTCTCATGGATGCCATCACCTTGGGCGTCGGCGTGCTCGTCGCCGTCGTCCTGCTCATCGCAGTGACCCTGCTCCTGGTCGTCAGCCGGCTCTTCCGCAAGGTCGAGCAGGGCAAGGCCCTGATCGTGTCGAAGATGCGGAAGGTCGACGTCACCTTCACCGGCCAGGTCGTCCTGCCCGTGCTCCACAAGGCCGAGACGATGGACATCTCCGTCAAGGCCATCGACATCACCCGCACCGGCCGGGACGGACTGATCTGCCGGGACAACATCCGCGCCGACATCCGGATCTCGTTCTTCGTCCGGGTCAACAAGACCACCGAGGACGTCATCAAGGTCGCGCAGGCCATCGGCACGGCGCGGGCCAGCGACAAGGAGACGTTGCAGGAGCTGTTCAACGCCAAGTTCTCGGAGGCGCTGAAGACGGTCGGCAAGCAGCTCGACTTCACCGATCTCTACACCAAGCGCGACGAGTTCAGGGACCGGATCATCCAGGTCATCGGCACCGACCTCAACGGCTACAGCCTGGAGGACGCGGCGATCGACTATCTGGAGCAGACGCCGCTCGCACAGCTCGACACGAACAACATCCTGGACGCGCAGGGCATCCGGAAGATCACCGAGCTGACGGCGATCGAGCATGTCCGCACCAACGAGTTCCTCCGTACCGAGGAGAAGGAGACCACCCGGCAGAACGTCGACGCCCGCGAGGCCATCCTGGAGCTGGAGCGGCGGCAGGCCGACGCCGAGAGCAAGCAGAAGCGTGAGATCGACACCGTACGGGCGCGCGAGGAGGCCGAGACGGCGCGCGTGCGCGAGGAGGAGCGGCTGCGGGCGCAGAGTGCCTTCCTCAGTACGGAGGAGCAGTTGGGCGTCCAGCGCGAGAACCAGGCGCGCGAGGTCGCCGTCGCCGAGAAGAACCGCGAGCGGGTCATCGCCATCGAGACCGAGCGCATCGAGAAGGACCGCCTCCTTGAGGTCATCGCCCGCGAGCGGGAGACCGAACTGACCCGTATCTCGGCCGAGAAGGAGGTCGAGACGGAGCGCCGGGAGATCGCCGAGGTGATCCGCGAGCGGATCGCCGTGGACCGTACGGTCGCCGAGCAGGAGGAGTCCATCAAGCGGCTGCGCGCCGTGGAGTCCGCCGAGCGCGACCGCCAGTCGATCATCATCGCGGCCGAGGCCGAAGCCCAGGAGCGGCTGGTCAAGGACATCAAGGCGGCCGAGGCCGCCGAGCAGGCGGCGGTCCACCGGGCCGCCGAGCAGATCACGCTCGCCGAGGCACGGGTGAAGTCGGCGGACCTCGACGCGACGGCCAAGACCCGGCTGGCGGAGGGCATCCAGGCCGAGACGGCGGCCGTCGGCCTGGCGGCGGTGCAGGTACGGGAGAAGGAGGCCGACGCGGTCGAGAAGGCCGGCCGCGCGGAGGCCGGGGCCACGGAGGCGCGCCTGCGTGCCGAGGCGGCCGGGCTGACCGAGAAGGCGGCGGCGATGGCCGCGCTGGACGAGGCGTCGCGGGGGCACGAGGAGTACCGGCTGCGCCTGGAGGCCGACAAGGAGGTACGGCTCGCGGGACTGGAGACGCAGCGGCAGGTCGCCGAGGCGCAGGCCGCCGTGCTGGCGACGGGCCTGGAGAGCGCGGACATCAGCATCGTCGGCGGGGACACCGTCTTCTTCGACCGGCTCGTGTCGTCGATCTCGCTCGGCAAGGGGCTGGACGGTTTCATGCGGCACTCGGACACGGCGCAGGCGCTGGCGGGCCCGTGGCTGGACGGGTCGGCGAGCTTCACGGACGACCTGGCGAAGATGCTCGGGTCGGTGTCGACGGCCGACGTGCGGAATCTGACGGTGTCGGCACTGCTCACGAAGCTGATGGCGTCGGGCGGCGGTACGGGGCCGCGGAGCGGGCAGCTCGGTGAACTGCTCGACAAGGCGAAGCAGTTGGGGCTCGCGGACATGCCGATCGCGGAGCTGGGCGGTACGGGCGCGAGCGCGGGCGTGAACGGCGCGCTCAAGGCCTGACGGCCGCCCTCTCATCAAGACCGGCCGGAGCTGCCGCCACGGGGGTGTGGCAGCTCCGGCCCTTCTTCGCCGACGACCCCGCAGGGAGTGACCACACATGACGACGACGGCCAACGAGGCGGGCGAGGGTACGGGTACAGATACGGGCATCGACGCCGGTGCCTACGAGGTGCTGCGTGACCGGCTCGCCGCGCGGGGCGGGGAACTCGCCCTCCGTACGGAAGCGCTCAACTCCCGCCGCACCGAGGCTTTCGGCTCGACCGAGCTGCGCCTCACCGGCACCGGACAGGTCCGGACGCCGTACGCGAGCGTGCCGCGCGACATCGTCGCCGTCGGGGACACGCTCCTCTTCGGCCATGCCGTCGACACCGCCACGGCCGCGGACCATGGCCCCGAGATCGCGGTCTCGGACGTCTTCGCCCTCCACGACCGCGCTCTCGAACCGCTCCCGGAGGACGCGGTCCCCGGGCTGCTGGACGACCCCGCCTTCGTAAGAGAGCTGGGCGCGCTGTTCCGCTACTACCGTGGCGCGCGGCTGCTCCGGCTGCGCCATCTCGGCGGCAAACTGCTGGCGGTGTTCCGTACGGGCGAGAAGGCCGCCGACATCCGCGTACTGCGGTGGGCGTTGCGCACCGACGGCACGGCGGAGTTCCTGGACGCGCGCGGCGACCGGGACCATGTCTTCCCGCCGTCGCACGACGTGCAGTGGACGGCGGCCACCCGCGACGACCACGTGCCGGGCCGCCATCCGCACATCCGCGTCGGCGGCGAGGTGTACGTCTCCACGGTCGGCGGCGCCCTCACCCTCAAGACGGCCGACGACACCGAGACGGCCGAGGGGATCTACTCCGAGCCCGTCGCCGAACCCCTCCAGTCCCTCGCGGACGCCGACGTCGCCCACGCGCGCGTGGGCGCGCTGCTCCTGCTGCGCGTGCGTCCTTACAAGGAGGACGCCTGGCGCCATCTCGTCCTCAACACCCTCTCCGGGACGGTCGTCCGCCTCGACGGCATCGGCAGGTCGTGCCGCCGGCTCCCCGAGGAACAGGGCGTCGTCTTCCCGGGCGGCTACTACCTGGCGGCCGCGGGCACGCCCAAGACGTTCGACACGGACACGGGCGCGGGCGCGGGCGCGGGCACGGCCTCCGGATCCGCCGGAGACCTGGAGTTCGAGCGGGCGGTGCACTCCCCCAACGGGGAGGACGTGCTGTACGTCTTCCAGGACCGCGCCGAGGGCCGCACCCTCCTCCTTCCGTACAACGTCATCCGTAAGGAGGCCGCGGCGCCCCTGACCGGCAGCGGCTACGCCGTCTTCGACGACGGCACCCTCATCACCCTGCGCGCGGCCCAGGAGCCCGCGCGGGTGCATCCGCTCCAGCTCTGGCGGTCGCCGTACGTCTCCGACACGTACGCCGCGACCCGCCCCGCCGGCACCGGCCCCCTCGCGCGCGTGGGCAACGCCGACCTGGTGCGCGGTATCGCGGACTGCCTGTCGATCGCCCGCGCGGTCGCCGCGACGACGGCGCCCACCGCGACCCCGACGACGGCCGCGTACGACGCGCTCGTCACCGCGTGCGCCCGCGCCGCCGACCGCCACCACTGGCTGACCGATCCCGAACTGGGCGCCCCGCACGGCCTGTTGGCCGAGATCCGGGCCACCGCCGAGCAGGTGCTGGGCGAGTTCCGGACCGTACGGACCCTCACCCGGCGGGCGGCGGACGCGCTCACCGAGTCCGCCGCACAGGTCGCCGCGCTCGTACGCCGCGTCCGCGGGGAGGCACCCCGCAGCGCGGCCGACTGGGTGGACCGGCTCACCGAACTCCGGCGCGCGCAGGGCCACTTGATGACCCTGAAAGAGCTGCGGTACGCGGACACCGAGCGGATCGACAGCCTCGTCGCGGCGACCGAGGGCGACATCGACGCGGCCGCGCGCCGTGCCGTCGCCTTCCTCGGCCGCGAGGACGCGTTCGGGGACCACCACGCCGAGGTGGAGCGGCTGACGGCCGACGCGGCGGCCGTCACGACGGTCGCCGAGGCCGCGCCGGTCGCCGCCCGTCTCAAGGAGCACGCCGCCGGGCTGCGGACCGTCACCGAGGTCGTCACGGGACTCGACATCGGCGACACCGTCGTCCGTACATCGGTCCTGGAGCGCGTCGCGGACGTCCTCGGCGGCGTCAACCGGGCCCGCGCCACGCTCGAAGCGCGCCGCGCCGAACTGCTCGACCACGAGGGCCGGGCCGAGTTCGCCGCCGAATTCGCCCTGCTGGGGCAGGCGGTGACGGGCGCGCTCGCCGCCGCCGACACCCCCGAGACCTGCGACGAACAACTCGCCGGGCTGCTGCTGCAGTTGGAGGACCTGGAGTCGCGCTTCGTCGAGTACGAGGGCTTCCTCGCCGAACTCGACGCGAAGCGCACCGAGGTCTACGAGGCGTTCGCCGCCCGCAGGCAGTCCCTCCAGGACACCCGCGCCCGGCGCGCCGAGCGGCTGGCCGACTCGGCCGTCCGCGTGCTCGGCTCGATCTCCCGCCGGCTCCCCTCGCTCGCCGACACCGACGCCGTCAACACCTACTTCGCCGCCGACCCGATGGTCGCCAAGGTCCGCCGCACGGCCGACGAACTGCGGGAGCTGGGCGACCGGGTGCGGGCGGAGGAGCTGGACGGGCGGCTCATGTCCGCCCGCCAGGAGGCGGCGCGGGCCCTGCGCGACCGCACCGACCTGTACGCGGACGGCGGCGCCACGATCCGGCTCGGCCGCCACACCTTCGCGGTGAACACCCGGGTCCCGGAGCTGACCCTCGTCCCGCACGGCGACCGCACGGCGCTCGCGCTCACCGGCACCGACTACCGCAGCCCCGTCACGGACCCGGCGTTCGAGGCGACCCGCCCGTACTGGGACCAGTTGCTGCCCTCAGAGTCCCCCGACGTCTACCGCGCGGAGCACCTGGCCGCCCGTCTGCTGGCCGAACACGGCGCGGCCGGGCTCCGGGCCACGGCCGACCTCCCCGCGCTGGTCAGGGCGGCGGCGGAGGCCGCGTACGACGAGGGCCATCAGCGCGGCGTCCACGACCACGACGCGACGGCCGTCCTCACCGCGCTGCTGCGCCTGCACGAGGAGGCGGGCCTGCTGCGCCACCCGCCGGCGGCCCGCGCGGCGGCGCAGCTGTTCTGGGCGTACGGCGTGACGGAGGAGGCCGGGGAGAGCTGGACCCGCCGGGCGGTGTCGCTGGCGCGGGTGCGCGAGACGTTCGGGCCTGCTGTCGCGATCGACGCCTTCCTTACGGAGGTGGCGTCGGCGGTAAGGGAGTTCGGCGCGAACAGCGACACCGGCACGGCCGCCGACCCCCTTCACGTCGCCGACTACCTCTTCGAGGAGCTGACGAGCGGCCCGCCCGGGTTCGTCACGGGTGCGGCGGCCCGCGCGCTGCTCGACGGCTTCCACCGCTCCCCCGGCGGCCCGGCGCTCGCCGAGGACCTGAAGCAGGCGCGGGAGGACGGCCTCACCGCCCGCCGACAGCTCGTGGAGGCTTGGCTCACCTCGTACAGCGCCACCTCCGGCGAAGACACCGACCCCGGCGATCTGACCGAGGCGGTGGCCGTCGAACTCTGCCCGGAACTCGACCGTCACGGCTCCACGGCGCGCCTCACCACCGAGGTCGACGGCCTGCTCGGCAGCCATCCGCGCGTCACCGGCCGCCGGATGACCGTACGGATCGACGAACTCCTCCTCAGGACGCGGGACTTCCGTGAGCGCACGGTGCCCGGCTTCCGCGCCTACCAGCGGCAGCGCACCGCCCTGGTGGCCGCCGAGCGGGCCCGGCTGCGGCTGGACGAGTTCCGGCCCCGGGTCCTGTCCTCCTTCGTACGGAACCGGCTCGTCGACGAGGTCTACCTGCCGCTCGTCGGCGACAACCTCGCCAAGCAGCTGGGCACCTCCGACGACAGCAGGCGCACCGACACCAACGGCCTTCTGCTGCTCGTCTCACCGCCCGGCTACGGCAAGACGACGCTCATGGAGTACGTCGCCGACCGCCTCGGCCTCCTCCTGGTGAAGATCGACGGGCCGGCGCTCGGGACGGCCGTCACCTCGCTCGACCCGGCAGAGGCGCCGAACGCGACCGCGCGCCAGGAGGTCGAGAAGATCAACTTCGCGCTGGCGGCGGGCAGCAACACGCTGCTGTACCTGGACGACATCCAGCACACGTCACCGGAGCTGCTGCAGAAGTTCATCGCGCTGTGCGACGCGCAACGCCGTATCGAGGGCGTGTGGCAGGGCGAGGCGCGCACGTACGACCTGCGGGGCAAGCGGTTCGCGGTCTGCATGGCCGGCAATCCGTACACCGGGGCCGGCGGGCGCTTCCGGGTCCCCGACATGCTCGCGAACCGCGCGGACGTCTGGAACCTCGGGGACGTACTGACCGGCAAGGAGGACGTGTTCGCGCTGAGCTTCGTGGAGAACGCGCTGACGTCCAACCCGGTGCTCGCGCCGCTCGCGGGCCGCGACCGGCGCGATCTCGACGTCCTGGTGCGCCTCGCGGAGGGCGACCCGACGGCCGTGTCGGACACCCTGGTCCATCCGTACGCCCCCGCCGAGGTGGACCGGGTCGTCGCCGTCCTGCGGCATCTGCTGACGGCCCGGCGCACGGTCCTCGCCGTGAACGAGGCGTACATCGCGTCGGCGGCGCGGACGGACGAGTCGCGCACCGCACCGCCGTTCCGGCTCCAGGGCTCGTACCGCGACATGAACAAGATCGCCGCGCGGATCGACCCGGTGATGAACGACGCCGAGCTGGCGGCGGTCGTGGACGACCACTACGCGGGAGAGGCCCAGACGCTCACCACGGGCGCCGAGGCGAACCTGCTGCGGCTGGCCGAGCTTCGGTCGTCGCTGACACCGGAACAGGCCGACCGCTGGGCGGAGATCAAGGCGACCTACGTACGGAGGCAGGCACTCGGCGGCCCGGAGGGCGACCCCATGACACGGGCGGTCGCGGCGCTGGGGCTGCTCGCGGACCGCGTGGCGGCGGTGGAGTCGGCGATCACCGGTTTCGGCCGGACCGAGGCCCCTGCCGGCCGGGCCGAGGGCGCTACGCGCTGACGGACGGCCGCCACGCCGGGTCGCGCCCGGTCTCGGCCAGCAGGGACTCGAACGGCGGCGCGTCCTCCCCTACGGGGAAGGGCTCGCCGAAGACGCCCATCTTCCGGGCCGTCGGCGCCAGCGCCGTGAACTCGTCGTTGAGCATCGCCACGACGACGGCGTCCGGCTCGTACGGCTGCCCGGTCGCGCGCGCCAGGTCCCAGGAGTGCACGACCAGATCGCCCAGCGCCATCGCGCCGACGGTCCGCGCGGGCATGTTCATGCCTCCGGTGAGGCCGTCCTCCGCACCCGGCGCGTCCCACGCCTTGATCAGCTCGGCGATCTCGGCGGCGAACCGCTCGCGCCGGTCGTCCGCCAGCCGCTCCGCCGCCGCGCCGAAGTCGGACTCGCCCTTGGCGGCGAGCGCCTGGAAGTTGGTGATCACCTGGAACAGGTGATCCAGCAGGCCGTGCACGTCGTACTCGGCACACGGCGTGGGCAGGGTGAGCTGGTCGTCGCGCACTCCCCGGAGCACCGGGAGGGCGTCGGCGGCGGCCGTTTCGATGAGAGTGCTGATCTTGGCGTTCATGCGTCCGACGCTACGGACGGCGCATCTCGGCGTCTTGAACAAACGCGACATAGGATCCGGCCATGACAGCTCCACGGCGCGACACACGAGGCATCGTCGATGCCTCCGCGCTCTTCGCACGGGTCGATTTCCGCCGTCGGCTGCCGGCCCCGGAGCTGCGTCGTTACGTGGAGTTGTACTGGCTGATCGACTGGGATCTCTCGGATCCGTACGCCTCCCACGTCGTCCCGCACCCCTCGGTGAACGTGGTCTTCCAGCGGTTCGGCACGGCGCCGCCGTGGGGTGAGGTCGCGGGGATCGGCCTCGAACTGTTCACGCAGAAGCTGGAGGCGCGCGGGCGGGTGTGCGGGGTGAAGTTCCGCCCCGGCGGCTTCCACCCCTTCGCGCCCGCGTGGCCGGTCTCCGAGTGGTCGGGGCGGCGGGTGCCGATCGACGAGGTGCTGCCCGCGACGGACACGGACGCCGCCACGGACACCACCACGGACGTCGCGGCGATCCTCGATCCTCCTGAGGAGGACGCGCGGGTCGCCGCGCTCGACACGTACCTGCTGGGTCTGGGCGCGCGGCCGGAACCGGGGGCCGACGAGGCGATGCGGGTGGTCGGCCTGCTCGGTGAGGACCGCACGATCCGGCGGGCGGCGCAGCTGGCGAGCGCCGCCGGTCTTTCGGTGCGCTCGTTGCAGCGGCTGTTCGCCACGTACGTGGGAGTGGGACCGAAGTGGGTCATCCTCCGCCACCGCATCCACGAGGCACTGGAGCGCGCCGAGGCGGACGAGGAGCTGGACTGGGCCGCTCTGGCGGCCGAGCTGGGCTACAGCGACCAGGCGCATCTGGTGCGGGACTTCACGGCGACGGTGGGTGTGCCGCCGACGGCGTACGCGCAGGGGCACCCGGTTCAGTAGGCCCCGGTCACGGCGACGACGCCCAGGCCATGAGCGGCGGCGTACCGGAGCACCCGAAGCGGCCCGGCCAGCAGTCCGGCGGCGTCGAACTCCCCCTCCGGCGCGTCGGTCATCGCGTACGCCCAGGCATTGACGCGGGCGAGCACTTCCGTACGGCGGGGCCCCGTCAGGTCCAGCACGGACTCGGCGTCCGGCAGCACGGCCCGCACCTCGTCGGCGGTGAGGAGGAAGTCCCCGAACCAGCCCGGCAGTTGGGCGGACGCCTCGGCGCCCAGTCCGTGGAGGAGCGCGGTCGCGGGCTCCCCTTTGCGTACGGCCACGGCGAACAGCCCGTCCGGGTCGGTCCCGTCGGCTTCGGCCCGGCCCAGGAGGTCGGTCGCCGCCTCCCGCATCGCGACCACGGCGGGCGCGGTGGGGCCGCCGCCGCGCGCGAAGGCGGCGAAGCGATGCGCGGCGGCGGTCGGTCCCGGCGTGAAGTACGGCTCACGGTCGCCGCCGCCGAGCCACCAGCGCAGGTCGTCGGCGCAGCCGTCCGGAACGGTCCAGGTCTCGTCGAGATGGGCGAACCGCCGGGGCAGCGCGACGACCTCGGCGTCGGGGACGGCGCCGACGGACCAGACGCCGGTGTAGCTCATACGACCGCACCTCCCGTTCAGAGGTTCCGTTGTCAGTGCCTCGATCTACAGTCGGTTCCATGGAGATGAAAGCACCCCGGGTGCGGCTGGAGCCATGGGCGGAGGGGGATCTTGGGCTGCTGCGCGCCGGGAACGCGCCGGAGCTGATGACGCATCTCGGCGGTCCCGAGACGGAGGACCAGGTGCTGGCCAGGCACCACAGGTACGTCACGCTGAGCGCCGACCGGACGGGCCGGGGCAGGATGTTCCGGATCGTCCTGCTGCCGGAGGAGGTGCCGGTGGGGAACACCGGTTTCTGGGAGACCACCTGGCAGGGGCAGGACGTGTACGAGACGGGGTGGGGCGTGCTCGGCGAGTTCCAGGGCCGCGGGCTCGCGGTGGCGGCGACGAGGGCGGTGGTCGAGCAGGCGCGGGCGGAGCGCAAGCACCGCTGGCTGATGGCGTACCCGTCGGTGGGCAACGGCGCGTCGAACGCGGTGTGCCGCAAGGCGGGCTTCGAGCTGATCGGGGAGAGCGACTTCGAGTATCCGGTCGGCCACATGATGCGGTGCAACGAGTGGCGGCTGGACCTCGAAGCGGCGTGAGCCGCACGGACGCGACACGGCACGAGGCGCGTCACGGAACAAAGGCACGACCAGCAACGAAGCGCCGTACGGAACGAAGCGCGATACGGAACGAAGCACCTTTCCGCCCGGGGACGCACCCGCGCGGAAAGCCCTGGCCCGCCTCCCGGCCCGATGTCATGCTGACGGCGTGAACGGACCGGAGATCCACCTCACCTTCGCCCCTGAGCTGCATGTCTTCGTCCCGGCCGGGCGGCGTGACGGACCGACGGCCGTGGCCACGGACGGCTCGTCCACGCTCGGCCATGTCGTGGAATCCCTGGGCGTCCCGCTCACCGAGGCCGGCCAACTCCTCGTCGACGGACGCCCGGTGGCCACCTCGCACATCCCGTCGGCGGGCGAGTCGGTGGAGGTACGGGCGGTGGTCCGCCCGCAGCCCGTGCCGGGCGCGCCGCTGCGCTTCCTGCTCGACGTCCACCTCGGCACCCTCGCGCGCCGGATGCGGCTGCTGGGAATCGACGCGGCGTACGAGAGCGAGGACATCGGGGACGCGGCGCTGGCCACGCTCTCGGCCGGGGAGCGGCGGGCCATGCTCTCCCGCGACCGGGGTCTGCTGCGGCGCCGGGAGATCTGGGCGGGGGCGTACATCTACAGCGACCGCACGGACGACCAGCTGCGGGACGTGCTGGAACGGTTCGCGCCCGCGCTCGCCCCGTGGACGCGCTGCACGGCGTGCAACGGGCCGCTCGGGGCGGCGGACAAGGACTCGGTCGAGGACCGGCTGGAGCAGGGCACGCAGCGTACGTACGACGTGTTCGCGCAGTGCACGGCCTGCGGCAGGGTCTACTGGCGCGGTGCGCACCACGCGCGTCTGGCGGCGATCGTGGACGAGGCCGTACGCGAATTCGGCGGCGCGGCGGCGTAGTTGGAACGGCCCGGCAGGCGCGGTTCAGTACACGTACAGATCGCCGGTCGCGGGGACGAGCACATGGTGCTTGTCGTTGTCCGGGTTGCGGTCGTCGGCGCCGCCGTTCCAGACGGTGGCGATGTCCACGGACACCTCGGCGGGATCGCCGACCGTCCGCAGGTCGAGCAGGAACTCGCTGTCCCGCCCGTCCGCCCGCAACGCGCCCGCCTGGCAGTACACGACCTGGTTCCCGCCCCACAGGCAGGCGTCCGGCAGCTTCTGCCCGACGGCCAGCGGTACGGAGAAGCCCAGCCGGGCCGTCGCGCCGGCCAGGTCCGACGGACCGTGGTTGCCGGTCGAGAGCCGTACGGCGAGGCGTCCGCCCCACAGGGAGACATGCCCGTGGTGCGCCACGTCGGCCTCCACGGGGCCCCGTTCGGACCCCAGGTCCACGTGCACACCGGACCCGACGCCCGAACCCACGCCCGAACCCGCGCTCAGGACCACGGCCGTGGCCGCGGTGGACACCACCAACACCGCTCTACGCATTACGCCCATAATCGGAAGATACCGCTAAAGCCTCGCATACTTGACCAACCGTCAGTGTGGCGAGTCGGCCCTGCCGCCCGCGTGGCAGGCTGATCCCATGCCCGTGGCCCGTTCCGTCGCCCTCTTCGCCGTCGCCGCCCTCTTCGAGATCGGCGGCGCCTGGCTCGTCTGGCAGGGCGTACGCGAACACAAGGGCTGGATCTGGATCGGCGCCGGAGTCATCGCGCTCGGCCTGTACGGCTTCGTCGCCACCCTCCAGCCGGACGGCGAGTTCGGCCGCATCCTCGCGGCGTACGGCGGCGTCTTCGTCGCCGGATCGATCGCCTGGGGCGTGGTCGCCGACGGCTACCGCCCCGACCGCTACGACATCATCGGCGCGCTGATCTGTCTCGTCGGCATGGCCGTGCTGATGTACGCCCCGCGCGACCACTGACCCGTACCGCGCGCCTATGAGCCGTACCGCGTGACCACGACCCGTACCGCGTGCCTATCCTGGCCGGAAGTCGATCAGCCCGACCGCACGCATCAGCAGCCCACACGCGCGAGGAGCACGTCATGACCGCCGCCGGTAGACCCACCGCTGTCGTCACCGGAGCAAGCAGCGGCATCGGAGCCGCCACCGCCCGCCAGCTCGCGGCCGCGGGCCTGCACGTCGTCGTGACCGCCCGCCGCGAGGACCGTATCGAGGCGCTGGCCGCCGAGATCAACGCGGCCGGGCACTCCGCCACGGCGTACGTCCTCGACGTCACCGACCGCGCGGCCGTGGACGCCTTCGCCGCCGAACTCGACAGCCTCCCGTCCGTCGACGTGCTGGTCGCCAACGCGGGCGGCGCGCTCGGCGCCGACCCGGTCGCCAGCGGCGACCCGGACGACTGGCGCCAGATGTTCGAGACGAACGTCATCGGCACCCTCCACACCACCCAGGCCCTGCTCCCCGCGCTCACCGCGAGCGGCAACGGCACGGTCGTGATCCTCTCCTCGACCGCCGGCTTCGCCACGTACGAGGGCGGCGGCGGCTATGTCGCGGCCAAGCACGGCGAGCACGTGCTGGCCGAGACGCTCCGGCTGGAGATCGTGGGCACGCCGGTCCGTGTGATCGAGGTGGCGCCCGGCATGGTCAAGACGGAGGAGTTCGCGTCCACGCGCTTCCGGGGGGACACGGAGCGGGCGGAGAAGGTGTACGAGGGGGTCGCCGAGCCGCTCAGCGCGGACGACGTGGCCGACACCATCACCTGGGCGGTCACCCGCCCCCACCACGTGAACATCGACCTCCTGGTGGTCCGCCCCCGGGCGCAGGCGTCCAACACCAAGGTGCACAGGGAACTCTGACGGCCACGGGCGCGCTGTCACCAGTGCGAGGGGCGCGCCAAGGCGGCCGGCAGTACGGTCGCGGCGTCGCCCCTCGCCGCGTTGAGCTGTGACTGCGTGAGGAACAGGGCGCCGGTGAGATCGGCGCCCCGCAGGTCCGCGTCGCGGAAGTCCGCGCCGATGAGATCGGCCAGCCGCAGATCGGCGCCGCGCAGGTCGGCGGCGATCAGATACGCGCCCCGCAGATTCGCGCCCTTCAGATCGGCGCCTCCGAGCTTGGCGCCCATCAGGTCGGCGCCCCTGCGTTCCATCCGCTTGCGGCGGACGCCGGCGCGGACGAGTTCGCTGGTGCGCAGCAGCAGGTCGTTGACGCCCGCCCGGTGGCCGGCCACGTCCAGCTCCACCAGGGTCTCGGCGTCGCTCGCGGCCAGCCGCTCGGTGGCGTCGAGCGCGGCCCGCAGATCGGCGGCCAGGCTGTGGGCGGCCTCCATGGTCAGGGCCTCGGTCAGATACCACAGCAGTTCGTGCAGCTGCCGCATCACGGGAAACGCGGCGTACATCGACGGCGCGCTCCCCGGGTCGTCCCGCCAGCTCCTGCCCTCGAAGGTGACCTGCGAGACCCGCTGGCCGGCGCCGAAGCAGTCGTACACCGTGCAGCCCCGGAAGCCCTCGTCCCGCAGCCGCGTATGGATACCGCAGCGGAAGTCCGTGCGCAGATTCGAGCACGGCTGCCCGGCCCTCTTGTCGACGGCGAAGTCCGTGGACGCGGCGAAGGGCAGCGCGACGCAGCACAGTCCGAAGCAGCTTCCGCAGTCGGCGAGCAGATCGGGTCGGTCGGGCACGGCGGCGGATCTCCCGGCTCAGGTGGCAGAACTCCGGCCAGTACACACCACGCCGCGCGTCGCCCGCGCACGGGGCGACAAATCGGTTGCCGCCCGCCGCCCCCCGATGGAACGCTCACGGTCATGACGACGCCAGTCCCCCGCGTTGACCTGCTGGTCCGCCAACTCGACATGTCCTGGGCGCTGTTCGAGTACTACCAGAAGGACCTGACCGACGGGGCCTGCCTCTGGGAGCCCTCCCCCGACTGCTGGACGGTCCGCCCGACCGCCGAGGGCCACTGGACCCCCGACTGGCAGGTCCCGGAACCGAACCCGGTCCCCAGCACCTCGATCGGCTGGCTCACCTGGCACATCGGCTTCTGGTGGACGACGACCCTCACCCACTGCTTCGGCGAGGGAGCCCCACCCCGCGAGTCCATCCACTGGCCGGGCACGGCGGAGTCCACGATCACCTGGCTCCACTCCCTGAAGGACGCCTGGCGCACGGAACTGCTCCCCCTCACGGACACCGACCTGGACTCGAAGTCCCGCACGTCGGGCCTGCCGTGGGGCGACAACGTGGAACTGGTCCACGTGGCGAGCTGGCTCAACTTCGAACTGACGAAGAACGTCGCGGAGATCGGCCTGGTCCAACGGTCGTACCTGGCGGCAACCTCGTCCGGCAACTCGTTCGAGTGACCAATTCGCGTACGGCCGACGGAAGATGGCCCGGAACCTAGGCTCGACGGGGAGAACACCACCGCCCAACGGCCCCGGACGGGACGGCAATCCCGGCCGAGGCCTGACCGCCAAGGAAGAAAGGCTTCCTCGTGGCTGAACAGGACCCTAACCCGCCGCCCGCACTCTTCGACATCGACGCCGGGACACCGCCGCCCACGGCTTTCATGGATCTGCGAGACCCGCGCTACGCCTACATGTTCGGCTTCTTGCAGGCCGACGGGCACCTCTCGTCGGGCGCCGGGCAGAAAGGGAAGCTGACCGTCGAGCTCAACGCACGGGACATCGAGATCCTGCACGAGTTCAAGCGGTTGACCCCGTACCGGACCAGCATCCGCGAACGCACCCGGGCCACGAACTTCTCCGCGGAGCATCACTCCGCGACGTGGCTGCTGTGCGCCCTCGAAGCCCGCACGATCCTCCATGACGCGGGCCTGCCCTACGGCCGCAAGTCCGCACGGATCACCCCGCCCCGTATCGAGTTCTCCCGCCGGGACTATCTGCGCGGTGTCATCGACGCGGACGGGTCGGTCGGTCACACCGGCCAGGGGCTGCCGTTCCTCTCGCTCACCACGGCGAGCACGGCGGTCGGTGCGTACCTGTGCCACTACGCGAAGAAGGTCACGGGCGCACAGCGCCAGATCAGCCGCAACGCACGCGACGGCATCTACAACATCGTCTACACGAAGGAAGCGGCCTTGGCACTGGCCGCCCATCTCTACTATCCGGGCTGCCTCGCCCTGGAGCGCAAGCGGGCATCGGCGACCTCCCTCGCGGCATGGAAGCGGCCCGCCGGGATGAGGATCCGACAGCCCGGCCGACGGTGGAAACCCTCGGAGGACCGCGTTCTGCTGCGCCTCGGCGACCCCACCACGGCGGCGGTCGAGCTCGACCGGTCCGAAAGCAGTTGCGGCGTCCGCCTCTGGCGGCTGAGGACCGGCCTCGTCGCCCTGCCCCCGGACGAACCGGAGACACCGGACGAGCCCTGACACCCATGTGGGGGCGCCGCCATGCGCGGTGCCCCCACATCCCCCCGTACCGCGTGCCGGGCTCAGCCCTTCACGCACACCACCTGCTTGAGCTTCGCCACCACCTCGACCAGGTCCTTCTGCTGGTCGATGACCTTCTCGATCGGCTTGTACGCGCCCGGGATCTCGTCCACGACGCCGGAGTCCTTACGGCACTCCACGCCCCGCGTCTGGTCCTCCAGGTCCTTCGTCGAGAAACGCTTCTTCGCCGCGTTACGGCTCATCCGCCGGCCCGCCCCGTGCGACGCCGAGTTGAACGCCGCGCTGTTGCCGAGGCCCTTCACGATGTACGTGCCCGTGGCCATCGAGCCGGGGATGATCCCGAGATCCCCGGTGCCCGCCCGGATCGCACCCTTACGCGTCACCAGCAGGTCCACGCCGTCGTAACGCTCCTCGGCGACGTAGTTGTGGTGGCAGCTGATCTCCGGCTCGAAGGTCACCCGCGCCTTCTTGAACTCCTTGCCGAGTACGTTCTTGAGCAGACCCATCATGATCGCCCGGTTGTACTTCGCGTACTCCTGCGCCCAGAACAGGTCGTTGCGGTACGCCGCCATCTGCGGCGTCTCCGACACGAAGACCGCCAGGTCACGGTCGACCAGGCCCTGGTTGTGCGCGAGCGACTGAGCCACACCGATGTGGTACTCGGCGAGTTCGTTGCCGATGTTCCGGGATCCCGAGTGCAGCGTGAGCCAGACCGCCCCCGCCGAATCGACGCTCACCTCGATGTGGTGATTGCCCGCGCCGAGCGTTCCCATCTGCCTTACCGCCCGCTGCTGACGGAATTTGACCGCCTCCGCGATCCCGTCGAACCGCGCCCAGAAGTCGTCCCACCCGGCGGCGATCCCGTCCGGCTCGACCAGGTCGTCATGCATCCCCCGTCCGACCGGAATCGCCTGTTCGATCCGGGACCGCAGCCGCGACAGGTCGCCCGGCAGGTCGTTCGCCGTCAGGGACGTCTTGACCGCCGACATGCCGCAGCCGATGTCCACGCCCACCGCCGCCGGGCAGACCGCGCCCTGCATCGCGATGACCGAGCCGACCGTCGCGCCCTTGCCGAAGTGGACGTCCGGCATCACGGCGAGGCCCTTGATCCAGGGCAACGTCGCCACGTTCCGCAGCTGCTGCATCGCGACGTCCTCGACCGACGCGGGGTCCGTCCACATGCGGATGGGGACCTTCTCGCCCGGCACTTCCACGTACGACATAGTTCCTCGATTCCCCCGAAAGTCTGATAGAGCAAAAACCGGAACCAGGACCGCCAAAACAGACAGCGGACCGGCATCCACGGCAGTGCTTGAGGTACACATTGTGTCCACCGCACGCCATGCGGCGGCAAACCCTTTTCGCGTGAACTCGCAGGTGTCACACCATGCGGCCCGCCAGGTATCTCGCCAGGTGTGCCCAACTTGGAACCAGCACGGCACCTGCGTAGTTCTCACCAGTGCGACCATTTAGAACTCATGTCCACACCGCGTAGATGAGGAGCCCAGGGACCGTGCAGCGAAAGGCGTACGTACCCGCCCTGGCGGCGCTGCTCGTGACACTCGTCGCGGGTTGCACCTCCGGCAGCGGCGGCGACGGCTCCGACATCGACGCCAAGGCCGGGGTCTCCACCACGGCCACCGCGCCTCCGGGCAGATACCAGACACTGCCCGAGCCGTGCGGATCCGTGGACCGCGCCACGCTGCGGGATCTCCTGCCGGGCGCCGCCCAGCTCCCCGGGGAGGAGCAGGAGAAGGCGTTCAAGGGCACGGCGGCCGTGACGTACGACACCGATCGCCGCGTCGGGTGCTCCTGGTCGGCCGACGCGCCGAACGCCTCGCACCACCTGGCGATCGACGTCGAGCGCGTCGTGTCCTACGACCCGGCGGTGAGCGACGCCGACAAGGCGCAGGAGGTCTACGCGAAGAAGGAGGACGGCGCGGAACTGCCGCCCCCCGTCGCCGACGAGACGGACGACGGGTCGGGGAACGGGTCGGGCGACGACGCGGGTCCCTCCGGTTCACCCTCCGACGGCCCCACCCCCAACAGCGGCACGACCACCAGCCCCTCCGCGAGCGCGAGCACGACACCCCCGGGCCTCCAGCCCCGCCTCCTCGACAATCTCGGCGACGCCGCCTTCGTGGACGACGTCTTCGCGCCGTCCGGTTCGGCCGCCAAGCGCCGTACGGTCAGCGTGGTCTTTCGCACATCGAACGTGGTCGTGACCGTGCGGTACGCGGAGCAGCCGGCCCACCCGACGACGGTCCCCGACAGCAAAGAACTGCAGGAAAAGGCCCGGGGACTGGCCCGGAAGCTGGCCGACCAGCTCAACGACTAGCAGGGTCGGGGCCGGGCCTGCGCCCGGGGCGGAGTCCGCCGCTCGGGCCCTGTGTGACGCGCGGGGCGGTTACCGTGGCCGATCGGACCGTACGACTACCGACGCGAACCGACGCGACCACCGACGAAGGAACACTGAAGGAACCATGCAGCGATCAGCCCCGCGACCCAGCCGCTCCCGCACCCGCAACCGCGTACGCATGCTCGCCTGCGCGGCCGTCCCGGTGATGATCGTCGCCGCGGGCTGCTCATCCGACTCGGACTCCGACAGCTCCAAGGACAAGCCGGCCGCCACGACCTCGAAGGCGGCGACGAAGGTCGCCGCCGCGAAGTTCACGTCGCTGCCGGCCGACCCGTGCAAGTCGATCACCAAGAAGACGACCGAGGACCTGGTTCCCAAGGCGAAGGACAAGTCCGGCTCGTCGGGCAAGTCCTCGGACGTCACGACGCGCGGCAGCTGCTCGTGGAACGGGCTGGACGACAACGGCGTCAAGGGCTCGCAGTACCGCTGGCTGGACGTCTCCTTCATGCGTTACGACTCCGACGAGGGCCTCGGCTCGGGCCAGGACCGCGCCGCGGACTATTACAAGAAGGAAGTCGCCAAGGCGCGTGCCACGGAGGGCGCGAAGGGTACGAAGGCCACCCCGACGCCCGGAGTCGGTACCGAGGCGACGGCGATCACCTACAGCCTCACGAAGACGGACGAGTCGTTCGGCTACGCGACGGTCGTGGCGCGCTCCGAGAACGTGGTGATCACGCTCACGTACAACGGCGCGGGTTACGCGGGCGCGAAGTCCCCGGCGGCGTCGGACCTGGTGAAGGACGCGACAAAGGCGACGAAGGAAGCGGTGGCGGCCGTTCCGGGCACGACGAAGTAAGTCGACGCGCGGCCTTCCCTGCGGCGCGAGGGCCCGTCCGGGGCCGTCCGACGATTGAGGACAAACCCCTCACCACACCACCCCCGCACCCCAACTCCCCGGCCGCGCAAGGCTCCCCGGGCCACAGCACCCGTACACATGTGCCAGGCTGTGCCCCGCCAGATGTCCAGGACGGGAGGGGCCACGGGTGGCCGCGATGCAGCTCACTCGCACGCACCGAATACTCATCGGCGTCGTCGTCGCCGGCGCGGTTCTCATCGCCGCGATCGGTTTCGCGGGGTCGTACGCCGCCGTGCGCGAACTCGCCGAGCAGAAGGGCTTCGGCCAGTTCTCGATCGTCTTCCCGATCGGTATCGACGCGGGTATCTGCGTCCTGCTGGCGCTCGACCTCCTGCTGACCTGGATGCGGATCCCGTTCCCGCTCCTGCGCCAGACCGCGTGGCTGCTCACCATCGCCACCATCGCCTTCAACGGCGCCGCCGCCTGGCCCGACCCGCTCGGCGTCGGCATGCACGCGGTGATCCCGATCCTCTTCGTCGTCTCCGTGGAGGCGGCCCGCCACGCCGTCGGCCGCATCGCGGACATCACCGCCGACAAGCACATGGAGGGCGTCCGCCTCACCCGCTGGCTGCTCTCGCCCATCCCGACGTTCAAGCTGTGGCGCCGGATGAAGCTGTGGGAGATCCGCAGCTACGAGGACATCATCCAGCTCGAACAGGACCGGCTCATCTACCAGGCCCGCCTCCAGGCGCGCTACGGCCGCAACTGGCGCCGCAAGGCGCCCATCGAAGCGATGATGCCGCTGCGCCTCGCCAAGTACGGCGTCCCGCTCGCCGACACCGGCCCGGCCGGCCTCGCCGCGGCGGGCATCGAACCGGCCCTGCTCCCGCCGGCCCCGGTGACGGCGGCCACGGCCACGGCCGTACCCGAACTCCCCCAGGCCCAGCCGCAACAGGCCCAGCCGCAGCAACACCAGCAGCAGCAGCAGCAGCTACAACAGCACCCGCAGCCCGAACTCACCGAGGAAGAGTGGATCCAGCTCCAGAAGGAGGAGCAGTGGGCACGGGAGCACGAGGAGCAGGGCCAGGACGCCGGTGGCGCCGCCGAGGCGAACCCGTGGTTCGCCGCCCCGCGCGCGCCTGAGGGCCCGTACGAGGGCTCGTACGATCCCACCTACGACCCGCAGCAGTACGAGCAGCAGTACGACCAGCAGCAGTACGAGCGCGCCCACCGCCAGTTCGACCAGTACGAGCAGAACGAGCCGTACGAGCAGAACGAGGACCAGCAGCCCCAAGCTCAGGAGCAGCAGCCCCCGCCCCGCCGCCCTCTCGGCCCGCAGCCCCAGGTCGAGTTCGAGCCCGACATCGAGCCCGAACCCGAACCGGAAGAACTCCCCACCCCCACCCTCCCCGAGGGCATGTCCCGTGAGGACGCGTACTACAACGCCTTCCGGAGATACGTCAGCGAGCGCCAGGGCATGCCCAACACCCGCCAGCTCGCGGTCTACCTGCAGGATCTGTACGGCGTGACCGGCCGCACGGGCGGCCCGTTGAGCGAGAGTTCCATGCGCGGCTACGTTAAGGACTTCACGCGTCGCTATCAGGAAGAACTCGACGCGCAGGACTCCGAACACATCGCCTGAAACACGAACCGGCCACCGGGGCAACCCCGGTGGCCGATCCCGTGAGCACGACGGTCCTAGCCGCCCAGCAGCGTCCGTACCCGGTCCGCCCCCACCGCCAGCAGCAGCGTCGGCAGGCGCGGTCCGGTGTCCCTGGTGACCAGCAGCCGGTAGAGCACCGCGAAGAACGACCGCTGCGCGGCCTTCAGCTCCGGCGTCGGCTTCGCGTCGGGCGCCAGCCCCGCCAGCACCTTCGGCACGCCGTAGACGAGCGTCGTGAGCCCGTCCAGCGACCAGTGCGCGTCCAGGTCCGCCAGCAGCAGCCGCAGCGCCTCGCGCGTCTGCTCGTCCAGCGACTCCAGCAGCTCCCGGTCGGGCTCGCTCCGGACGACCGTCCGGGCCTCGGCGGGCACCTGGCTGGTGATCCAGTTCTCCGCCTTGTCGAGCCGGGGCCGCGCCTCGTCCAGTGAGGTCAGCGGGTCGGCCGGGTCCAGCTCGCCGAGGATCCGCAGCGTCTGCTCCTCGGCGCCCGCCGTGATGTCCACGACGGAGGCCAGCGTGCGGTACGGCAGCGGCCGTGGCGTACGCGGCAGCTCACGCGAAGCCGTCCGCGCGGCCCGTGAGTACGCGGCGGCGTCGGCCGCCTGCACCGAACCGTCCGCGATCTTGCGCTCCAGGGCGTCCCACTCGTCGTACAGCCGCTGGATCTCCTGGTCGAAGGCGATCTTGAACGACTGGTTCGGCCTGCGCCGCGCGTACAGCCAGCGCAGCAGCGGCGCCTCCATGATCCGCAGCGCGTCGGCCGGGATCGGCACGCCTCCCTTGGAGGACGACATCTTCGCCATCCCGGAGATCCCCACGAACGCGTACATCGGCCCGATCGGCTGCACGCCGTCGAAGATCTCGCGCACGATCTGCCCGCCGACGACGAACGACGATCCGGGCGAGGAGTGGTCGACGCCGGACGGCTCGAAGATCACGCCCTCGTACGCCCAGCGCATCGGCCAGTCGACCTTCCAGACCAGCTTGCCTCGGTTGAACTCGTTGAGCAGGACCGTCTCGCCGAACCCGCATGCCTGGCAGACGTAGGTCAGCTCGGTCGTCCCGTCGTCGTACGCGGTGACGGTGGTCAGGTCCTTGCCGCAGCCCTCGTTGCCGCAGTACGGCTTGTACGGGAAGTACCCGGCCGATCCGGCGCCGTCGTCCTCGTCGGCGGCGCCCGATCCCTCGGCGGCCTCCAGCTCGGCCTCGTCGACCTTCTTCTGCTGCGGCTTCTTGCCACCGGCCGACCCACCGGCCGACCCACCCGCCGACGTGTCCTTGGTGCGGTAGCGCCCGAGGATCGCGTCGATCTCGCCCCGGTGCCGCATCGCGTGCAGGATCTGCTCTCGGTACGTCCCCGCCAGATACTTCTCGGTCTGGCTGATCCCGTCGTACTCGACGCCCAGCTCCACCAGCGACTCGATCAGCTGCGCCTTGAAGTGCTCGGCCCAGTTCGGGTACGCCGACCCGGCCGGGGCGGGCACGGACGTCAGGGGCTTGCCGATGTGCTCGCCCCAGGAGTCGTCCACCCCGGGGATGCCGATCGGCACCTTCCGGTAGCGGTCGTAGTCGTCCCAGGAGATGAGGTGCCTGACCTCGTGACCACGCCTGCGGATCTCGTCGGCGACGAGGTGCGGCGTCATGACCTCGCGGAGATTGCCCAGGTGGATCGGGCCGGAGGGGGAGATTCCGGAGGCGACGACGACCGGTTTGCCAGGCGCACGTCGCTCCGACTCGGCGATGACATCGTCCGCGAAACGGGAGACCCAGTCGGTCTCGGTGCTCTGAGCCACGGTCGGTACGTCCTTCTTTCTGCTACGCCCCGCGGAATACGTCTCTACGCCCGCGATACCGGCGACGGCCATTGTCCCAGGCCCCTCCGACAATGCGAAAACGACTTGTTCCCCCATGGGAGAATGGGGGCACGAAGACTTCCTCCGAACACCCCCTCCGCACCTCTACAGGAACGGCTCCCAGCCCATGGCCCCGGTCACTTCCCTCGCCTCGACCGTCGATCAGCGGATCGCGGACGCCCTCTCGGCAGCCCTGCCGGAGGCCGGCCCCGCGGACCCCTTGCTGCGACGTAGCGACCGGGCGGACTTCCAGGCCAACGGGATGCTGGCCCTCGCGAAGAAGCTGAAGGGCAATCCGCGCGAGCTGGCGGCCAAGGTCGTGGACGCGCTGGTCGGCGGCGACCTCATCAAGGAGGTCGAGGTCTCGGGCCCCGGCTTCCTCAACATCACCGTCACGGACCGGGCGATCGTCGAGACGCTGGCCGCCCGCGCCGCCGACGACCGCCTCGGCGTCCCGCGCGCCGCGGACCCCGGCACCACGGTCATCGACTACGCGCAGCCGAACGTCGCCAAGGAGATGCACGTCGGTCATCTGCGCTCCGCCGTGATCGGCGCCGCGATGGTCGAGATCCTGGAGTTCACCGGCGAGAACGTGATCCGGCGCCACCACATCGGCGACTGGGGCACGCAGTTCGGCATGCTCATCCAGTATCTGACCGAGCACCCGCACGAGTTGGACCACAGCCGCGCGGACGAGGTCTCCGGCGAGGAGGCGATGTCGAATCTCAACCGGCTCTACAAGGCCGCCCGCACGGTCTTCGACTCCGACGAGGAGTTCAAGACCCGCGCCCGCGACCGCGTCGTCGCCCTCCAGGCCGGTGACGCCGACACCCTCGCCCAGTGGCAGCGATTCGTTGACGAGTCGAAGATCTACTTCCACTCGGTCTTCGACAAGCTCGACATGGAGATCCGCGACGAGGACGTCGTCGGTGAGTCCGGCTACAACGACATGCTCGAAGAGACCTGCCGCATCCTTGAGGAGACGGGCGTCGCCGTCCGCTCCGACGGTGCGCTGTGCGTCTTCTTCGACGACGTGAAGGGCCCCGACGGCAATCCGACGCCGCTCATCGTCAAGAAGACCAACGGCGGTTACGGGTACGCGGCCACCGACCTGTCCGCGATCCGCGACCGGGTGGGGAATCTGAAGGCGAACACCCTGCTGTACGTGGTGGACGCCCGCCAGTCCCTCCACTTCAAGATGGTCTTCGAGACCGCCCGCCGGGCCGGCTGGCTGAACGAGGACGTCAAGGCCGTCCAGCTCGCGTTCGGCACCGTCCTCGGTAAGGACGGCAAGCCGTTCAAGACCCGTGAGGGTGAGACGGTGCGGCTGGTGGACCTGCTGGACGAGGCGGTCGAGCGCGCGGCGGCGGTCGTCCGGGAGAAGGGCAAGGGCATCGGTCTCACCGAGGACGAGGTCGTCGAGCGCGCCACGGAGGTGGGCATCGGCGCGGTGAAGTACGCCGACCTGTCGACCTCAGCCGCGCGGGACTACAAGTTCGACCTGGACCAGATGGTGTCGCTGCAGGGCGACACGAGTGTCTACATCCAGTACGCGTACGCCCGGACCCGGTCCATCTTCGGCAACGCGGGCGACCGCTCACCCGTGGCCCACCCCGAGCTGGCACTGGCCCCGGCGGAGCGGGCGCTGGGCCTGCACCTGGACCAGTTCGGCGAGGTCCTGGCGGAGGCCGCGTCGGCGTACGAGCCGCACAAGCTGACGGCGTATCTGTACCAACTGGCGTCGCTCTTCACGACGTTCTACACGGAGTGCCCGGTCGTCAAGCCGGCGCCCCCGCAGGAGGTCGCGGAGAACCGCCTCTTCCTGTGCGAGGTCACGGCCCGCACGCTGCGCCAGGGCATGGCCCTGCTCGGCATCCACACGCCCGAGCGGCTCTAGGGCCTGTCCGGCGGATCTTCGCGGGCCTGCTGCGATCCGGCGGACACCCCCCAGCACCTCGACGCCGGTGACCGGCACGGCCGAGCGCCGCGCCGGTCACCTCCGCCCTACGCGGCGCGCACCCCCGGCCGTACCTCCGGGTACGTCACCTCGTCCGGCAGCCGGTACCCCAGCTCCGTCAGCCGCGCCGCGACATCGGCCGGGCTGCGGCCCGTGAGGCTCGCGCTGCGCAGCACGTTCTCCAGGTGGACGTTGTCCAGGTACGAGCGGGTGACCGTCTCCAGGAGGCGGATGTCGGCCTCCTCGGCGGTCCCGGGCACGTTCGCGTTCTCGTGCAGCCAGTGGCCCAGCGTGGCGAGCCTCTCGGTGACCTGGGCGGGGCTGCGGCCCGTGACGAGGGACGCGCGCAGGATGTGGCGCAGTTGGAGCCCGACGACGTCGTTCTTCATCAGCCAGGGCAGTTCGCCGTCGAGGTTCTCGCTGAGGAGGACGAGGTCGTCCTCCTCCTGGCTCTCGGGTACGTTCCCGCCCGGCCGCTGGCAGCCCAGTACCTTCAGCCGGGCGAGGATGTCCTCGTGCGAGCGGCCCGTCTCGCGGGCGACGGTGAGGATGTGCGCGACGGGCGGGGATCCCCACTGGCCGATCCAGCCGCCGCCGGGAGTGTCCGCGTATTTGAGGAGCCGCTCGTCCCCGGGTTCGGGGGTGAACGGCAGCCGCAGCCCGAGCGCGATCAGCCGCTCGGCGGCGAGGTGCGGGCTGCACGACAACTCCTGTGCCACGCGCAGCACATCGTGCCCGGAGACCTTGTCGCCCCAGTTGAGCCAGTCGCCCCGGAGGTTGACGCGGATCAGCACGACATCACGCGGGTTGGCGGTCTCGGGCAGCGGCCGGGCGCCGGTCCCGACCTGGTAGCCGTAGGCCGTCATGCGCCGTGCGACATCGGCGGGGGCACGGCCCGTGCGGGCGGCCGACTCGATGATCTGCCGCAGGGACACGGTCTTGTCGATGTCGACCGGAAGGAAGCCCCAATTCCGTTCCACGCTGCTCAACAGCGCGGCGTCGTCCGGCTCGACGGCGTCGGGCAGTGGGCCTTCGGAGCGCTGGACGTCGGCGTATCCCAGCTCGCCCAGCCGTACGACGGCGGCGGCCGGGCTCCACTTCAGCTTCGCGGCGATGAGCAGCACGACCCCGTACGGCACCTGCTTGGCGGGGTCCCGCCAGGGATATCGGGCGTTCAGGGACTCGCTGGCGATCAGCAGGTCGTCCGGGTCCTCGGACTCGGGGGCATGGGGTTTGGGTGCGCGGGACATCGCGGAGTGGCCTTTCGACGGTTCGACAGGAGGACGGGAACGCGGGGGATCACTCAGACGCCGCGATGTAACGGCCGTCCTCGTCCCAGTCGTCCGGCTCGGCGTGGTGCTTCATGGTCAGATCCACCCGGACTCCCGCCGGCTCCAGGGCCGTCCAGATCCGCAGCATCATCTCGTGGCTGATGAAGTGGAAGGAGAGATCGAGTTCCCGCAGGTGTGTCAGCGGCTGTCCCTGGAGCAGTGCCTCCACGCCCTCGTCGGACAGCGCGCCCATCGACAGGCTCAGCGAGTCGAGTCGGGGCACGACCGGCGCGGAGGCGAGCGCGGCGGCCAACTCGTCCTGGATGAAGCTGTTCTGGAGGCCGAGGTGGCGCAGCGCCGGCTTGCCCTCGCCCGCGAACAGCGGCGCGAGCTGCTCGACCGTGACGCCGCCGCCGTAGTTCTCGTCCCCGAGCCACAGCTCCAGGCGCTCCAGCGACGGCAGTTGGGCGGCGGCGATGTGTTCGGCGGCGTTCGGGGGCAGCCCGCCGGACTCGACGCGCAGCACGCGCAGTGCCTCGTGGCCGGAGACGGGGAAGTCGAGACCTTCTCCGCCGCGTACGGCCAGCTCCCTGAGTCCGGGGAAGGCGGCCAGGATCGGCGCGACGTCACCGAGGTAGATCGAGGAGAGCATCGCCTGCTCGTCCTCCAGGTCGCCCAGGAAGAGCGCTTCGAGCCCGGTCAGCCGCGGGGCGGCGTTGAGCAGATCGTCGTCCGGCATCCCGCCGTCGCCGTCGTACCAGGGCTGGCCGAAGATGATCGCCCGTACTTTCTCCAGCTCGACCGTCTCGGTGAAGCGTTTCCAGCAGACGTCCGCGTCCTCCTCGGCGTCGTACGGCTCCCGGTGCAGCCGCCAGGCGACCGCGTCGGCGGGCGGCAGGTCCGCCGGGTCGGCGGACGGCGGGAAGTTGTAGGCGGGCAGTCCGTAGAACCGCTCGACATGGTGCACGTAAGACAAGATCGGGCTCCTGGGGCTCCTGGTACGCCAGTTGGCGCTCGCCATCCTTCCGTCTCGGACCCGGCTCTCGCACACACTTCCGTATCTCTCATGCTTACCTCCCGGTGTGTACCGCACTAATTAGTCGGTACTTGTGGCCGGAAGTTCTCCCCCAGAAGATCGGGAGCGACCACCCTTCGCCCGACCTGGAGGAGCACCCGCATGTCCGCCGCCGATACGCCCGACCCCAAGCCCGCCGTCTCCGTCATCGGCCTCGGCATGATGGGCACCGCTCTGGCCGCCGCCTTCCTCCGGGCCGGGCATCCCGTCACCGTGTGGAACAGATCCCCCGCCAAGACCGGCCCCCTGGTCGCCCAGGGCGCGACCCCCGCCGGCACGGCCGCCGAGGCGGTGGCCGCGAGCCCGCTGGTGGTCGTCTGCCTCACCACGTACGACACGGTCCGTACGGTCCTCGAACCGCTCTCCGGGCAGCTCACCGGCAAGACCGTCGCCAACCTCACCAACGGCACCCCCGAGCAGGCCCGCGACTTCGCCGCCTGGGCCGCGAAGGAGGGCACCGGCTATCTCGACGGCGGGATCATGGCCGTCCCGCAGATGATCGCGGGCCCGCACGCGTACGTCTTCTACAGCGGTGAGCGGGAACTCTTCGACACGCACCGGGAGACGTTCGCGGCGCTCGGCGGCACGAAGTACGTCGGCACCGACCCCGGCCTCGCCGCGCTGTACGACCTGGCGCTGCTCACCGGCATGTACGGGATGGTCATGGGCGTGCTGCAGGCGTACGCCCTGGTCGGCACGGAGTCCATCCCGGCCACCGAGTTCTCGGAGCTGCTGGTGCCGTGGGTGGGCGCCATGCTCGGCTCGGCACCGAGGTGGGCCGAGGCGATCGACTCGGGGCGGCATCTGACGGACGTGTCGAGTCTGGCCGTCAACCAGGAGGCGTTCCCCAACCTGCTGGAGGCGTTCGCCGCGCAGGGTGTCAGCACGGAACTGTTCGCCCCGGTGCAGCCGCTGCTCGACCGCGCGGTGGCCGAAGGCCACGCGGCGGACGGCCTCTCCCGCCTCGCCGACCTGCTGCGTTCGGGGCCGGGCCCGGCAAGTTCCACAAGCTGAACCGCGTTGTCAGTGCGGGCATTTAAGGTCTCCTGCATGGCGACGCTCCCCAACCCCCTGCCCGCCCTGGCCACCGACCTCACGGGACGGTCGGTCGGGCTCCGACTGCCGCCCGGCAAGCTGGTCGACGCGACCATCGACGGGACCTGGCACGAACCACTTCTCTGGTACGCGGACGAGCCGGCGACCCACCGGGCGTGGGCCGATCTGCTGCCCGCCCGCAAGGCGGCCGGGCTGCATCCGCTGCTCGTCCACGGCGGGCACCGCAAGGAGTGGCCGGAGGACTGGGAGCTGAGCCCGGACTCCGCGTCGTATCCGGGGGACCACGACGCGGAGGACGTCCTCGCGGAGTCCTGGGAGCGTCTGACGGAGGAGGACGAGTGGCCGGGCCTGGCGGCCCCGCTGACGTCGTCGGCCGACCCGGACAAGGAGGCGGCCGAGGTCGCCTCCATCCTCACGGACGAGGGCAGTTGGCTGCACGGCGCGCGCCTGGCCCTGGTCCCGGCCCGCCGCAGCGCGGACATACCGGCGGCCGTCGGCTGGCTGGGCCCGGTGAATCACGAGGGTGACGTCGGGCGGCTGTGCGCGGTGCTGCGGTCGTGGGAGGACCGGTTCGGGATACGGGTGGTGGCGCTCACCTTCGACCAGTTGGTGGTCTCGGTGGCCGCCCCGCCGACGACCCAGGAAGAGGCGGAGGCGGTCTCGGCGGAACACTTCGCGTTCTGCCCGGACAACCTCCACCAGGGCCGCCACACCACCCTGTCCGCGTACGCGAAGCATCAGGTGCTGGACCAGCCTGCGTGGACGTTCTGGTGGGACTGACCGGGAGGAGCTGCCAGGACAGCGGGCCGGATTCCACTCGGGAGACCGGTGCGCGCTCCGCTCCAGGCCCTGGTTCCGGTGCCGCCGGTTCACCACGCGCCGATGACCGGCGCGCCGGGTTCGTGCCGGCGCCAGGCCGCGCTGAGGCGCGTGAGCCGGCCGGTGGCGGCGATGCCGTGCAGGGACGCGACCTTGCCGTCGCCGACTTCGAATGCCACGACGCCCACGACCCGGTCTCCGACCACGGCGAGGACGGCCGGGGAGCCGTTGACCAGCGCGATGTGGAACACGGGGGACCCGCCGGCCAGCCGCCGCTTCGCCGGCGTGGGCTTGAAGCCGGCCCGTACATAGGCGGCGATGCGCTCGCGCGTGGTGTACCACAGCAGCCGCCTGGCCAGTCCAGCGCCGTCCGAGACCGCGGTCGCGTCGGCGGTGAGCAGCGCCACCAGCCGTTCGGTGCGCCCCGACGCGGCTGCGGCGAGGAATTCCTCGACGATCCGGCGCGCGGACGCGGGGTCCGCCTCGCTGCCGCCACGCCGCTCCGCCGCGACCCGGCGCCGGGCCCGGTGGACGTGCTGCTGGCTCGCCGACTCGGTGATGTCGAGGATGCCGGCGATCTCGGCATGGGGGTAGGAGAACGCTTCGCGCAGGACGTAGGCGGCCCGCTCGACCGGCGAGAGGCGCTCCATGAGGGTCAGTACGGCCAGGGACACCGATTCCCGCTGCTCAAAGGTGTCGGCCGGGCCGAGCATCGGGTCGCCTTCAAGGAGCGGCTCGGGCAGCCAGTCCCCGACAGGGCGCTCGTGGCGCGCGGGCGCCGAGCGGAGCCGGTCGAGGCAGAGATTGGTGACGACCTTGGTCAGCCACGCCTCGGGCGTCTCGATGCGTTCCCGGTTGGCCGCCTGCCAGCGCAGGAACGCGTCCTGCACCGCGTCCTCGGCGTAGGCGGCCGAACCGAGCAGACGGTACGCCAGCGAGGCCAGCCTGCCCCGGCTGGCCTCAAACCGGTCGATGGCCGCGCTGTCCATGTGGGAACAGCCTATGCGGCCGCCCTCACCCCGTCCCGGTCGGGCGCGGTCGCCAGGCGGCGCCTGCGCTTCGGCATGCCGAAGGTCGGGTGGGCGATGCCCCACCCGGCCCCCTTGAGGACACCCGACTTGAGCCGCGCGGCGGTCCGGCCGCCCAGGAACCAGGACTTCGGCCGGACGTCCCCGTCCACCACCTGGAAGATCGCGTCCCGCCGCCCGAGGCTGATGTGGTTGCCGTGGTACTTCAGATCGACGGCGGGGGCCTCGCCGCCCGTCAGGCGCGCGACGATCGCGGCGGTCGCCTGCATGTTGGTGAGGCCCGCCGAGGCGCAGGACATCGGCAGTGCCCGGCCGTTCTCGCCGATCGCGTAGGCGCTGTCACCGGCGGCATAGACATTCGGGTGCGAGACCGACCGCATGGTGCGATCGACGACGATCTGGCCGGTCCCCGCGACCTCCAGGCCGCTGTCGGCCGCGATGGGGTGCACGGCGAATCCGGCCGCCCACACGGTCACGTCGGCCGCGATGGATGTGCCGCCGGCGGCGATCGCTCTCGTCGGTTCGACGGCTTCGATGCCGGTGTGCTCGTGGACGGTGATGCCGAGCCGGCCGAAGGCATGGCGCAGGTGACGCCGGGCCTTCGGGGAGAGCCAGGCGCCCAGCTCGCCGCGGGCCGCGAGCGCGACCGAGAGGTCGGGCCGGGACTCGGCGAACTCGGTGGCGGTCTCGATGCCGGTCAGCCCTTCACCGACGACCAGCACCGTGCCGCCCTCACCCAGGCACACCAGGCGTTCGCGCAGACGCAGCGCCGAGGGCCGGCCGGTCACGTCGAAGGCGTACTCGGCCACGCCGGGCACGCCGTGGTGGGCCACGGAGCTGCCCAGCGCGTAGAGAAGGGTGTCGTAGGCGAGTTCTCCGTCGATGCCGTCCTCGCCGGTCACGGCGACGATCCCGCGATCGGGGTCCAGGCCCGTGACGCGCGCCAGGCGCAGCCGCACCCCGGTGCCCGCGAATACGTCGGCGAGCTTGCGGGACGTGACGTCCTGACCGATCGCGAGCTGGTGGAGTCGCATCCGCTCGACGAAGTCGGGCACGGCGTTGACGACGGTGATCTCGGTGTCGGAGCGGGACAGCCGGCGGGCCAGGTTTCCGGCGGCGAAGGCCCCGGCGTATCCGGCGCCGAGTACAACGATGCGGTGCTTCATGACGATGCTCCTGTCTCGTTTCGCGTGCCCCTTGAACGAGACGGCGCCTCCATTCCTGACAAGAGCCGGATGTGGCGCGGGTCACTGGCCGGTCGCTCACCGGTCGGTCCGGTCACCGGTCCCGTTCGCCAGTGAGGCCGAACACCCCGGTCAGATCACGAATTCGCACCACACGATCTTTCCGGGATCACGCTCCCCCACCCCCCATTTGTCCGCGAGAGCGGCGACCAGCATGAGCCCGCGCCCGGACTCCCCGTACGGCTCCCGGACACTCGGCCGCCCGTCACCGCTGTCGTGCACCTCGATACGGAGCACGCCGTCGGCGAGCAACAACAGCTGCAGCCGGTACCCGCGCCCCGGCGGAACTCCGTGCACCAGCGCGTTGGTCGCCAGCTCGCTCACGCACAGCAAGACGTCGTCGAGCCGCTCGCCGAGCGCCCAGTCGATCACCGCCTCCCGTACGAACTGCCTGGCGGCGGGCACGGATCGGCGTTCGCGGCGGTAGAAGCGCTCGCGCTGGGCGGGGGGTGGATTCGTCTCATTCACAGGACGATTGTCACTGCCTGTGATTACGCTGATGCAGTACGCGCACCCGTACAAAGATTCCGTACGGGCTGCGAGGGCGTGACGTACGGACGGGGACGGGGAGTTGAACGGGTATGCACAACAGAAAACGACAGCGGAAGAACGCGTCGGCGATGAAGCTCGTGGGCGCGCTGGTCGCCCTCTTCCGAGAGGCGGCGGGCCTGACCCAACGCCAACTCGCGGAGCGTGCCTGCGTGCACACGGAGACGATCGCGTCGGTGGAGCAGGGCCGACGCCTACTGAAGCCTGATCTGGCGGCGCTGCTGGATCAAGTGCTTTTGACGAAAGGGGCGTTGGCGACGGCGGTGGACAACATGCCGGAGATCGACCGGTATCCGACGTGGGCGGCGGCGTACATCGACCAGGAGCAGGAGGCGATCACCATCTCCTGGTACGAGAACCAGGTGATCCCTGGACTGCTCCAGACCGAGAGCTACTCCTATGCCGTCTTCCAGAACGAGATCCCGGCGCTCAGCGAAGACGAGATGCGCGTACGCGTCGCCGGGCGCATCGAACGCCAACAGATCCTGCACCAAAAGATCCCGCCGACCTGCAGCTTTCTGATCGGCGAAGCCGTGCTCAACGACCAGTTGGGCTCCCCGGCCGTATTCATGGAACAGCTCCGCCATCTCCGGGAGAGCGCCGACCTCCCGGGCCTGACTCTCCAGATCATGCCGTTCGGCAGGATCACTCACGCGGGGCTGTCCGGCCCCTTCATCCTGCTGGAAACACCAGACCATCAGCACCTCGCCTACGCCGAGACACAGCGGGGCAGCCTCTTTGTCGAGGACCCGGATGAGGTCAGCATCCTGGCGCGCAAATATGCGATGCTGCGGACGCAGGCCCTCAACCCCGAAGAGACAAAGGGCCTGTTGGACCGGCTGCTAGGAGAGTAATGAGCACCGCACGCGAGTGGTTCAAGTCCAGCTACAGCACCGAACAGGGGGGCGCTTGCCTCGAAGTCGCCTACGACTGGCACAAGTCGAGCTACAGCACCGAGCAGGGCGGCAACTGCGTCGAGGTCGCAACGCACCCCGCCGCCGTGCACGTACGGGACTCCAAGGTCACCGACGGCCCGGTGCTCACCCTCACCCCCGCCGCCTGGGCGGCCTTCACCTCGGACGTTGTCCGCTGACCGTCGGACCGACTGCGCCGATGAGGTGAATCCCTACCCGACACACGCCGTCAGCCGTGACTTTTGAGCCCGGTCCGCGCAATAGACAGACCGGACCTTGAGGACTACGACGAGCAGACGGGCACCACCAGATGAAAGCCACACGCACACTGACCGTCCTGGGCGCGGCGGTGCTGGGCGCCGTACTTCCCGCCACCGGCGCCGCCGCGGACGAGACCCACACGAATTCGCACAACGGCGGGTTCACCCTGCTCTCGATCGGCCAGATCGACGACCCGGCCGAGGACGTGCTGGAACACGCCACGATCCTCGGTGAGACCCACATGAACGAGGGAACGGAGCCCCCGGAGCCGGCCGAAGCGCCCGAGCCGGCGGAAGCGCCCGAGGCACCGGACTCCGCCTAGGGGAACCCCGCCTCCGTGTCAGAGGGCGGGATGTGAGCTGAGGGCTGTTCTGTCGTCGTGGGAACGCGTGGCGTGTGCCTCCCGGGCGGTGGCGATCACCTTCGCGGTGGCCTTGTGTGTCACCCGGGCGGCGAGGCGGTCCAGTTCGGCCGGCGCGGACTCACTGTCGACCCGGCCCAGGGCGAGAGCGCCCGCATGCGCGACCTTCTCACTGCGCGGGCCCCGTCCGGGCAACTTCTCCAGCGAGGTGTCCACCAAGGCCCCCAGCGCACGAGCCGCGTCGGCATGGGGTGGCAGTAGCGACAACAGCCAGGCAAGGCCACGCAGCGCGAGGGCGTTGTACGGGTCGAAGACCTCGTTGAAATGCCGGTCTTCGCAGAAGACGGCTTTCACCCGGAAGGTGCGTGGAACGCCCACCAGAGCGAGCCAGGACACGACCTTCTCCCGCACCGGCTCCGGGCCCAGCGGTTCGACGAGTTGCCCGGCCAGCCTGTCCCACTTCGCGCTGGGCCGGGCGGACTTGGCGGTGAGAGCGTGCGCGAGCAGCGCACGCCACGGGTCGTCGGGACCGGGACCCACCTGCTCCAGAGCACGCTCGGCCCACTTCTCGCCCACGTTGAGCACTGGGTCGGTGGGTTTCTCGCCGGCGCGAACGAGTGGTGCGGCGGGAAAGCCGTACTCCATGCCACTGCGCCGGAAGGCGGCAATCGCAGCCGGTGTGAGGGAACGGCCGGCGGCCAGCTCCGCCTCCACCAGAACCGAGAAATGGTCCTCGTACCAGAAGGAGTGGCATTCGCCGAGGTCGTCGAGCACCTTGACGCGCTCGGCGGCCAGTGGGTCCCCGGGGAGATCGGCGGCGAGGACCCCGGCCAGAAGCAGTGTCCGCGCCCGGAACTCGGAGGTCACGTCCAGGCGTTGGCAACGCTCGACCAGGAAATGGGCGAGGCTGCGACGACGCTCTGACGGCAGCTCACGCAGTTCGCCCAGCAGCTGATCCGACCAGCCGACACCCCGATAGCCGCTGTCTCCGACTCCCATGGCGTTGAGAGTCAGGTCCGCGCGCTCGATGTCAGTTGCGGCGATGTGGTGGGGAACACCCTCCGTCTTCGTCATGCCGACCGACACTAGGTGACCCCACTGACAGCACAGGCGTCAGGGGAACTGGTTCGGGTCGTTCACGGGCGCCGTCTCCCACTTCGACGTACCGCCCATCGGGTAGTGGAACGACGGCCGCCCCTTCGCACCGCTCGTACGGAACGGCTGCCCGTGGTCGTCGATGCGGAGCGTGCCCGCCCGGCCGCCGCTGGACCACTCCAGTTCCAGATACCAACTGACGTACCGGGCAGAGGCGTTCGCGCTGATCTGGAAGACCTCCGGGTCGGACTCACTCACCTTGTAGGGGAAGTCCCGCTGCCCGCCCTGCGGCGCGACGTCGGGGCGGCCGGCGTCCAGGTTCACGGCGAACGCCCTGGTCGTGACACCGCCGCCGCAGCCGACGCCCGTGGCGAAGTCGTTCCAGGCGAGCGGAGCGTCGCTCGACACCACGCGCACGTTCAGTTCGTTGAGCATGACGGTCTCGCTCCCGGTGCCCTGGAGGGCCAGCTCGATGAACTGACTGCCGCTCGACACCGCGCCGAGCGCACCCACCCAACCGGGCGCGTCCGGCTCGTTGGGGGGCGGGGGCACCTCTGTCGCGGGGCGGTTGACGAGGTAGTGCTGGGAGCACGGGTTCTCGTAGGCGTACGGCTTGGTGTTCACCGTCACCGGCACCCCCGCGACCGCTCCCTTTCCGCCCCCGGTGTCACCGCTCCCGCTCGCCCCGCCCTTGGGAGTCGCACGCTCCGACGGAGAGGCTTTGGGCGAGGGCGACTTGCTGGGGGACGGTGACGCGGAGGGCGAGGAGGACGGCGAGCCCGACTTCGACGCGCCGCCGCCCTCCGAGACCTCGGACGCGACGGGTGAGCGGTTGTTCGACGAATCGTTCAAGGGGCCGAAGACAATGGCCGGTACGGCGACCGCCACGACGACAGCCGCGGCGGCGAGAGTGACGTACAGCCGCTTCTTGCGCTGTGAAGGAGACGGGTCGGCGGCCGGAGCGTCGAGACCGGGCTCCGGGCTCTCGGCGGCCTGCTCCTCCACAGAAGCGGAGTCGGCGACAGGGACAGAGGCAGCGGCGGCGACAGCAGCCGTCGGTGCCGCCGCCCGGGACCGCCGCCGTGCCTCGTCCGCGAGGATCCACCGGCGGTGCAGTTCCACGAACTCCTCGCCCTTCGCCCCGCACAGCCGCCCGAACCGCTCCGCCGCCGAGAACTCGGCCGGGACGGCGTCGCCGTTGCAGTAGCGGTGGAGCGTGGACGTACTGACATGGAGCTTCGCGGCGAGCGCGCCGTAGCTCTGTCCCGAGCGGTCCTTCAACTCGGTGAGCAGTTCGGCGAAAGCCTTGGCCTCGGTGGTCGCCACTCGGGGTTCCCCTCCAGATGCGTCTGCCACAGGTGCGCGGCCGTTCCAGGAACGCGTCCCAGGGAAACACTGTTCCCGCAGGTCACAGCCGTCTGAGCGTTCCAGCTTCCCTCATTGTCCCTTGCCGATTGCGGCCACTTCCAGCCGCCCCGCAAGGTGAGTGCAGCACCCGCCGAACGAGGAGGAGCGATCCGCACTCGGAACCGCGACGACCTCGTCGATGCCGTGGCCGTCTGCGTACTCATCGCCTGCACAGCCGTGCTGCTCGTGCTCATCAACCGCCACTGAACCGCCATCGAACGCACCATCAAAACGGGAGACAGACACTCATGCGCAACCTTCGATTCCGCTCCGCCGCCACCACCGCCACCACCGCCCTCGTGGCCGCACTCGCCCTCACGGCCTGCGGCCAGTCGGACGCGGTCGGCGCAGGCTCCAAGCCGGACGCCAAGTCCACGGCCACGGCCGCGTCGTCCACGGAGAAGCCGGACGCCCAGGAGACGGACAAGCCGCGGGCCACCGACCAGAGCGCGGACAAGACCAACGCCAGCAAGGCCACCAGCAACAGCAACAGCGGCAAGGGCTCCAGCAACAACAAGAGCAAGAGCAAGACCCCCAGCACCTGCACCCCGGCCAACACCAAGATCACCGTCACCAAGGTCAGCCGGCCGATCAACCACCTGCTGGTGACCGCCACCAACGCCGGCAGCGGCACCTGCTACGCCTACTACGCGCCTCTGCTCGGCTTCGACGACGCCCAGTCCGTCACCCAGATCAACGAGAGCAGCCAGCCGCAGGCCGTGGTCACCCTGTCGCCCGGCCAGTCGGCCTACGCCTCGATCGCGCTGGGCGGCGGCGAAGGCTCCCCGACCACCGCGGCGTACAACCTCAGCGTCTCCTTCTCGGGCCGCGACAACCAGGGGACGGTGGGCCCGGTCGCGAACCTCACCCTCCCGAAGGGGACGAAGACCAACAACGACACGTCGGTCTCCTACTGGCAGGCCACCATGTCCGACGCCCTCACCTGGTAACGGGTGCGGCGGCTCGTCGTGAAGTCCTCCACCAACGTCTACGGTTCCGCCTCCCGCGACCCGGCCGTCTTCACCGAGACGACCCCGGCCAAGGCGCTGCCCAGCGGCGGCTTCGCCAAGGACGCCGTCGAGGTCG
>NZ_JBHUZM010000023.1:0-77533 GCF_042667665.1 Streptomyces sp. NPDC057307
GGCTACAAGGAGGCCCTTGCCCTGGCGGAGAGTTGTGCCAGCAGTTATGAAGGGGCACGTGCTCTGACCGGGCTCGGCAATATCAGTTGGGCATGTGGACACCACGAAGCGGCCACCGAGCTGTGGAGGCGCGCCGATGCCCTGTACGGCGGACTGGAACCGGTGATGCTCGGGGAGGCCCGTGTCCGGCTTGCGTACTGATGTGACATGTCAGCTCTCCGGTGGGGAGGTGCTGGCAGGTCTGAAGGCGCTCCGCAAGGGCTTCGGTATCGAGGATCCCGGAGCCCTGAACCGCGCGGGCCGCGCCCTGCGCCGGGCTGCCGGTATCGACGAAGGCAAAAGGGCCGCGGAGGGCCGAGCTCTGCTCAGGTGCTACTTGTGGGAGCTGATCGAAACGTTGCCCCCGCGAATGGCCGCGCTCGGCGGAGCAGCCCTGGCCCTGAACGGCCCCGGCAACGAGCGCTTCGGGCAACGGCTGAGGCGGATCGCCGCGTACCTAGACCGTGATCCCCGTACCGCACGTCGGCGTGTGGACGAGGTGCTCGAACGCCTGGCGGAGGCGGCAGTGACCGTCTCACGAAGCTCACACCCGGCTGGAGGACACGGTGCCCTGGAGCGGGCCGAGGACGACCGCCCGAGCCGAGCTCCCGGCTCCCGCCGTCCGGTCTGGGGCGCGGCGCTCGGCCGACGGGCCTGGGCTCCCCCCGCACCTCGGGCCGGATCCCGCCCGAGGTCAGTCGAGCAGGGGCGAGGACGGATTCCGGTGGCCGCCCTCGTCGGCATCTGCCTGCACGATCGCCGCGGCATTCCACACCGCGCTGTGTCGCTCGGGGTCACCGCCGACACAGTCGAGAAGGAGGCCGGGGCCGGCCGCGAGAATGGCTGCGGGCGATGTCAGTCCTGCCCGCGCCAGGCTGAGGTAGACAGATCGGCCGAGCGGAACCTCCGTGTTCCAGGCGATGGGAACCAGACCCTCGACGATGCCCAGTTCGAGCTGAGTGGGCAAGGTGTCCGGCAAATCGCCCAGATCGACGGTCGGATGGATGAGCAGGGCGATCTCGATGACGGTCGCGATCACATCAGCGGCTCGCTGCGCCGTGTACTGGACCGGGCCGGGGAACTCCGGCCGCGTGCGTTTCTCCTGGTCGGCGATCGCGCGTTCGATGCCAGCGAGGCTGATCCCCTCCGCCCACATCAGGCAGGCGACAGCGCGCCGGGCAGGGCCGATGCCGCTCCTGGAAGGTGGGCCGATGAGTCTGAAGCACACCGTCTCTGCGACCCTGCGCTTCCTCAGCCTTGCGGCAAGGCTGAGATGTTGCTTGTATGCGGAACGCGGGAGCCGATCGAACCGAACGTCACTCAACTCGGTGGCGAGCTGAGCGGCGCAGATCAGTGTGGCTTGGTTGACGCTGTCCGCAGGTACGGATCTCAGCGCCTCAGCCACGGAAGACAGGGAGTCGACGCCGAGGCCGCTGCGAACGGCCAGTCCGCCCAGGTCCGTCAGCACGAGCCCGCGCGGCATCTCCCCAACTCCAACCGGCGTTCCTTTGAGAAATCCGCCGGAGATGAGCTCGCCCACCATGCGTCGGACCTCCGTGCTCGGGAAGGGGTCCGGCGAGCCGTTCGCCCTGGACTGGTGAGCGGCGAAGGTTGCCGCCAGGAACCGTTCGACGTCCGGTCCCGAGCGTCGGCGGGCAAGGGAAGCAGGTTCCGCCAGGCCGGCGAGGAGTACACCGCGTACATCGGTGGCCGGATCGAGCAGCGCCGACCGTACCGGCTCCGGTTCTCCCCGTACGTACCGTTGCCACTTCTGTTCGGCGTCGGCGCTGCCCCGCGCCAGGATGACGGCGCGCCCAGGCCACTTCCTCCGACCGGTCCGCCCCGCCCGACCGGCCATGTTCTTGTACTCGGAGACGGAATACGGCCGACCGTCCCCGGGATGCTCCAAATCGCTGATGACCACGGCGTCCGCGGGCAGGTTGACTCCCTGGGCCAGCGTGGTCGTGGCCACGAGTACGCGCACCTCGCTCTTCCGGCTCCGGAAGGACTCCTCCAGCAGTTGTCGTTCCTCCGTCGTCAGGTCCGCGATGTGGAAGGCGACCCCGCCCTCCAGGCAGGTACGCAAGAGGTCCGCCGTCCGTCCGCCGTCCTCACTGGACAGCCCTGCGAGCGCCGTGTGGGCAGGGGGCAGACCGAGTGTGCCGGCAAGCTGCCGCGCAATCCCGCGAGCCCCTCCACGTGTTGCCTGAAAGACGATGACCTGCTGGCCCTGCGAGACCAGTTCGGCCACCAACCGTGTCAGCTGACGGCTCTCTCTGGAGATCTCGACCGGGCCCTCCGGCTGCATCAACTGCTCGGCCGACTCCGTCCCTTGCCGGTCCCGATACCTGTGCAGCCCGTCCGGTCCCATCACTCCTTCGAGCAGCGGGACATCCCGGCGAGTGATCGTCACAAGGTTGGCGCGGAGCCAGCGAGCGAGTTCACGCGGTTCGCCCAGGACCGCGGACAGGCCCACGATCTGAGGCGCACCTGGGGAGCCGTCCCTCACCCGCAGCCAGGTGAGCAGGGTCTCCAGCAGAGGGCCCCGTTCGGGCAACCCGAAGGACTGGATCTCGTCGATGACCAGGACACCTACGTTCAGCAGTCCTGGGTGCCTGGGCAGCATCCCGATGAATTTCTCGTAGGTGAGGACGGCGAGGTCAAACTCACCCTTGACCAGCTGCGGCATCTGGTCGCTCAGCTCGCCCGTGGCTCGGATCACTCTGAATCCGAGAGGCTCGTAGCGCTGCCGAAACCCTTCGTACTGTTCGCTGACTAAGGCGCGGGTGGGAACCAGGAAGACCGCCTTCCTCCCGCGGGCAACCGCTCGCATGGCGCCCAGCTCGCCCACCATGGTCTTGCCCGTCGCGGTGGGGGCGCTGACCAGGACGTTCATGTCCTCCAACAGAGCGCCCTCGTTGATGGCATCGACCTGCAGGCGGTTGAGCTTGCCCAGGCTTCCGCCCCACGCCTCCAGGACCGAGGGCGGAATCCCGTAAGGCTTGAGCGACGAGAGGTCCGCGGTGGCGGGCAGCGGCCTTGCCGCGTCATCGGTCGACAGATAGCGCGCACCCCGCACGAAGACACGCAGAGAGAAATTCGAGGAACTGACGCCCAGGACGGGCTTCTGGGCGTCGCGGGACATTCTCCGACCGTGCGAACTCACACTCTTGGAGACATAGTGAGCCAGCTTGAAGATATGCACCTCACCGCCATCAACAGCATCCGGGTGGCCGAGCAGCCCCCGAATAAGGTAATAGCTGAGCAGCCCGTGACGGACGCTCTGCTCTTCGAAAGCTTCTTGATCCCGGCCTGCGGCGGCGATAACGAAATACCCGTCCTTGCGCAACTCTTCCATTCTCTGCGTCGCCGAGACAGCGCCATTGCGACTCGTGAAATCTTCACGCGCGATATGGAGAACCTTGTCCGCGGCATGGCCCGAGAAGCAGCAGTCCAGCACCAGGAGCAGCGCACGCGCCGGGATCCGACGGATCAGTTCGGCGAGGCCGTCCAGGGGCAGGGAGCCCTTGGAAGGATCGTCCGGCGAGACATCGTAGGTCGCCAGGGCACCACCGGGAACGCCGTGCCCGGAGAAGGCGATCACGACGAAGTCTTCATCCGTGCTGACCTCGGCCAGGTAGCGCAGTTCCGCTACGAGCCTCTCCTTGGTGGCATCACTATCGAGGAGCAGGGTCGTCCTTCCCTCAAGGTTGTCGTCGAAAAGCGCACAGAGGGCGGCGGCATCGCGCTTCGCGAACCGCAAGCTCCTGAAATCCGACTCGTAGTAGTCGATACCGACGAAGAGCCCGTAGAACGCCATCCCACTCCTTCGAAAAATCAGGCCCCGCTATCGATGCATTCCCGTAGGCTCCGGGAGGGCGCCGGGAGAATCGTACGATACGGCAACCCGATCAAGGAGGACAGGGAAATTTTTGAAACCGGAAGCGCACCGAAGGAAAGAGCCATGATCATTTCACCTGGAATCGGGGGAACACCCGCCAGCGGCGATCTCGTTCGAATTAAACCCGCCAATGTTCGAGGCACCGAGAGGCGGTGCCCTCATCGGCTGGCGACTCAGATACGCCCCGGCACACCTCGCCCTCGCCGCTCGACGCCGACCCGCCCCCTGGTCTCATGGGCGCCAGGCCCTCTGCACGACGTACTGAACCTCATCGAGTTCGAACGGCTGGCTCCGGAAGACGCCTTGGCCACCTGGCGGTCCGCACCCGGGCGTCCCGTTCACCCCGCACTCGTCAGGTGGACCGAGCACGCTGTCCACGGATACCTCGCCGCAGCCGCAGCCCTACCGGCTCCGGCCGGCTCTCCCCCTGAGGAACGTCTGGAGCCGGTGCGGCGCCTGTGGGCTCGACAGCGTGGGCCCCTCAAGCCCGGGGCCCCGGATATGTACGAAGAAATGGTGGACGACCGACGCTATGCCGGGCACGGGGTCCGTGAACTGCGCATCTTGCGTACTGACTCCGTGGAGAACCTGCTTCGGGACGACGTGGAGATCGCCGTGGCGGTGGGCGTCCTGACAAGCGCGCGCCCGGTGCTGACCTCCCAGTGGGACAGGAAGCCGCTCCGGCTCGGGCCGTTCGAACCCGCTCGGCTGGTACGCCTCGTGGAGATCGGCTGCACCGACTCATCCCACCGCGTGCTTTTTGAAGGCACTCCCACGGAGGCGTACGAACGCTACGACTCGGCCGTCGAGGCACATATCGACGGGATGATCGCGGGTAACTCGTATCGCCCCGGCAAGGACTGCGGCAGGTGCGACGTCGTCGCCACCTGCCCCGCGATCCCGTCCGCGCCGGGCCTCCTCGGCATCAGCGGATCGGTACTCACGCGCCGCTCGTGGTCGATGACGACAGGGCGTACCCACCGTCGCTGCCCGGCCCGCGCACACATGGAATCGCTGTTCCTGCCGAGGGACGACCTGGCCGAGGACACTGAAGCGATCGTGCGCGGCAAAGCCGTACACGCGTGGATCGAGAGCCGGCACCGTCGTACACCGCAGCGCCCCTGCGAACCCGACGACGTGCCCGGCCCCCCCGAGGCGTGGCAGTACGAGGGGTGGTCGTTGACCGGGCTCCAGGCCCGGCTCGGCATCCAGATGATCGGCGACCACTCCCTCGTCTGCCCCTTGCGGGACCGGCCCGAGGACATGGAAGTCCAGCCGGAACGGACGGTCGCCGTCTACGACCCGGATGCCGACACCGTCGTCGTCGCCAAGACCGACCTGCTCTACCGCGTGGGCGAACGGTGGACCCTGCGCGAGACGAAGACCAAGAGAGTTCCCCATGAAGGAGACCTGCTGGATCAGTTCCCTCAACTCGCGCTGGCTGTCCTGCTCGCCCGGGCGGGAGCTCTGCCGGGGAACGGACACTGCGCAGTGGAGATGGAACGGCTGACCGCCAGCGGTCCGGTCGTCACCGAAATCGATACCGCTGCACCGGACATCGTCGCCCGGGCGAGAAGCGTCCTGGAACCGTACGTAACCCCTTGGCACGCCGACGCCCGGTATCCGGCCAAGGTGGGCAAGGCCTGCGAAGACTGCCCGTTCACGCGCTGGTGCCCCGACGCGGCCGAGAGGAGGGGCGCGTGACCCACTGGCTGACCGGTCCACGGGACGACCCGGCGGAGCGCGCCCACCGGGTCGTGGCCGCAGCTCTGCGAGCCGCCTACGCGTGGACGGTTCGACATCGGCAGAACGACGCCATGCGGGAGGTCGCGAGAATGACCGGCGTCGTCATGGAGGCGCACGGGCCCGGTCTCGGCCCGACAACACCCCTGGGCCTCATCACCTCTCTGCGACAGCGCCTCGGCCTGATGCCGGTGCTCGACGCAAACGCGGACGAGGCGATCGCTCGGACTGTGTTGCTCGACGGCGAGGACCGGCTCACCGCGGAGGCGTACGACCTGGCGTGCGAGTACGCACTGCCGGTGGGCGGGCCGTTGTCCTCGGCGTGGCTGCCCACCTGGACGAGAATGCGCTCCGACCGGATTCGTGACGAAACCTTCAAGACGCTGATCGAGGGCAACGGCCAGGAGGGGTACACCGCTTCGCGCCGTTTCCTCATCGAGCACCCCGCCGGTTCCACCGCCGAGCTACGGGAGCTGGTCAGCGAGACCGGAGTGAAGCTTCCCCGACGGGGATACACCGACATCCCTGCCGATCACCTCCATCGGTCGGCCGACGGCGAGACATGGTGGTGGCCGTGCCCCATGTGCCGCTGGCCGATGGCGGTGACCGGTACGACCGTACGATGCCGGTACATCCCCCATGCCAACGTCTACCGGCTGGCCGAGGCCAGGGCGCCCCGGTCCCGACCGGCTCTGAGGAGAGTCGACGAAGGGCGACCGCGATCAGCCACGCCCGCGGCCCGGCCGGGTGCCGGATCCCGGTGTGTGGAGTACGGCGTCTGGCGATTCGTCGTCGTCCCCGGGGCGAGCGAACTCCGCATCAAGCAGCGACTGGAAAAGCTCGGCGCAACCGTCGAGCTCTGGCCCGAGCGCGACCGGTACGACCTGCACGTCAGGGCAGGGGGCACAGACTTCAGGATCGACGTCAAGGAGTATCGCTCGCCCCACCGGCTGATCGCCGACCTCCGGGCAAAGGCCCCCAGCGCCCGCGTTCTCCTGCCGCAGACGCACGAGCACCAGTGGGAAACCCTGAGGGTTTCCCTGCCGTCCCTGCAGATCACCACCGAGACCAAGTTCCACGCCGAAGTACGACGAGCGCTGAGGGCGTCATGAGCATGACCACACCCGGGGCCGAAAGGGTGTTCCCCCGCATCATGGGCGCCGCGATCGGTCTGGCTGCCAGCTTCTTCCCCACCGAGGACGGCGGCGGGTTCCGACGCACGACCACCCGCGACGACGTGCTCTACGTGCTGGACGGCCACATCGCGGACTGGTCCGGCTGGCGTGACCTCTCCGCAGCCGACGCACGCCGTTTCACCAGGCTGCTGCGCCGACGCCCCAACCAGATGGCCAACGCGGAAGCGGCGGGCCCCATCCTCGACAGCCTGCTCGGTGGGGGCCAGATCCCCGGTTGCAGCGTGGCCGACGACAGCCAGGAGGAGAGCAGCGGGCAGATCTCCGTAGACCCCGGCATGCCGCTCCCCGACTACGTCGACGGCTTCCTGCGGCAGCTCGACGAACTGCACGCGGCAAAGAACCGTGTACTCGCGCCCGCCCAGGCGGGTCCGCACATGACCACGACCGGCATCACCGGTCCGGACGGTCACCAGCAGACATACATCGATCTCCACTACGAGATCCGGCGCCACCATCTCGACACTGGGCATCCGATCCCTGTGGTCCGCGACGCCCCAGCCCTGGGGAATTGCTGGGTTCCCTTCGCAGAGTTGAAGGAGATCGCCCAGCGCATCGACCAAGTCGAGCAGGACCTCGGCCGAAGCGCCTACCGCGAGAAGGCGGTGGACCGCTTCGTTCAGCGGATCCGCTCGCGCGGCAATGAGAAGGTCGAGGGGCTGGACCTGACGGCCGGCAACCTCAACGAGCTCCTCGCCTACACGGGCTTCGGCAAGTCGGTCGTCCTCATCGAGACCTTCGCCTGCTGGGCCGTCCGTCAGCGGATCTCCGTGGCATTCGTCCTGCCGACCAACGCCGACGTCGTACGGGCTATCCACGGCATCGAAAGAGCCATGAAAACGTACGGCGTGGAGCCGGGCGGCGGTGTCGTGCCGCTCGTCTCGCCCCGGTCGCTGATCAAGGTGGCCGAGACCGCGGCCGCTCGGGCCACCGAGGACGGCCCGGACGCGGACTGGATCTGGAAGCGATTCGGCTACGGCTGCGCACTCGCCGCGCTGGCCGGATCCGACGAGGCGGCCATCGACCGCTGGCAGCCGGGCAGTGAGCCATGCGCCAAGCTGCGAAAGCCGTCCCGTGGCCGCCGGAAGATCACCACGGTCTCCTGCCCTTGGCGGACCTCCTGCGGGCGCTATCGGGCCGTGCGTGAGGCATGCACCGCAGATGTCATCGTCACCTCGCACGCGAACTTGCTGCTCGGAGTGGTTCAGGCACCGGTGGAGGACGGTTACGGCGGTGATGACCGTTTGACCGTGGAGGAGCTGCTGATGCGACGCTGTCAGATCGTCGTCATCGACGAGGTGGACAGCTTCCAGAGCACGGCCATCGACCATGCGGGCCGTCATCTCGTCCTTGACCACGCGGGTCGGACCAACACTCCCCTGCGCGAATTCGATCAGGACTTCGCGGCGACGTCAGGACGGCTCAGGGACGAAGTCGATGCCAGTGTCCGCGACGCCTACCTGACCCTCCGCTACCTGTCCGAGAACTACGTCAGCCACCTGACCTACGAGCGTCTCGGCGCCGCGGCCCCCGCCAAAGGACGGCGCCCGCGTGGGCCGGGGCGCTATTGGATGGTGCCCCGGCGGTGGGACAACTGGCTGACCGCCCGGCTCTTCGGACTCGACGCCGAGGAGGTCAACGCCAAACAACTGGAGATGTTCCGCTCACTCTTCGTCGACGAGATGCCACCGCACGATGACGAACCCAAAGCCTTCGGAGCCGCTCGGCAGCACCTAGCATCGGTGGTCACCGGAGGATCCGGAGGGCTGTCCCTGCCCATGGCGCGAAACGCCCTGGACCAACTCGTCAAGGACCTGCCCGAGGAGCAAAGAACTCGGGTCGTCAACCGGATCCTCCGCCGGGCCATTCTGGAACGCATCCGGATATTTCTGCACCGACTGATGGCGAACAACCCCCAACTGGTCGACATCGGGGTCGAATCCGCTCAAGACATCGCGGACGCCCTTGGTACGTACGGACGTTGGCGCATCACACCGACCGGCCCCTTGGGAAGGCTCGTCTTCGCCTTCACCGAGTACTACGACGACACCGGAGGGCAGGCGGCACGTCTGTCGACGGCAGCGTTCGGCGGTGACCCGCACACCTACACCGTGGGGCTCGGCGACACCACTGCCCTGGGGCACGCCGGAGTCCGCCGCATCGTCCTCGGGATGTCGGCCACCTCCTACTTTCCGTACGCGCCGCACCACCACATCCACACCACCCCGAAATGGTGGGTGGCGGACGAGCAGAAGGATGCCGTGCGCGTCCTGGCGGCACGGATCGATGACGACGATGGCCGACCACGCCGGATCTCCGGTCTGGAGGGAACCGACCGTGCCGCGGCGACCCAGCACATCGCCACGGCCCTGTGGGGCACATACCTACGGCCCGAACTGGAATGGCTCGCAACCGAGAAGCCGGGGCGCGAACGTGTACTTCTCGCCACGACGTCCTACGAGGCAGCGCGACACGTCGCGGAAGGCCTGTTCACAGCCGGCGTCGACTCCACGCGCATCTGCCTGGCGGTCCGGCCGGGCTCCTATGCGGACGACCAGGAAGCAGCCGTGAACGTCGGCCGATGGCGGGAGCTACCGGCCGACCGGTTGGAGGGGTTCCCCGCTGTCGAGGGCGCGGACATCCTGATCGCTCCCCTGGCCAGGGTGCAACGGGGGGTGAACATCATCGGGGAGGGCGACAAGTCAGCCCTGGGGTCGGTGTGGCTGATCGTCCGGCCGATCCCTCTGATCGACGAGCCGGCGGAACTCGTCGCGCACATCCAGGCACGAGCACTGAGAGAGCACCGCGGCCCGTCCAGCGATCCCCAAGCTCTGCTGGCACAGCGCCGTAAGGTGGCCGGCCAGTACCTCGACGAGATCATCCGCCGTCCGCCCTACTTTCAGGCGCAGCCCCTCGACGTCAAGCTCGGCGTGGTGGCCGAGATCATCAATGGAGCCGTACAGCTCATCGGCCGGGCACGGCGTGGCGGCACCGACGCGACGCTGCATCTGGTGGACGGGGCCATGCTCGACCCCGAGGGCGCTACCGACCTGGCGACCCTGATTCTCAAATTGCGGGACAGATGGCGCGCCGAGGGCGTCCTGCCCGCGATGCAGCAGTACTACGGCACAACCCTTGAGGCCTTCTTGACATACGCGGAACACCCCGACGCCGGAGACGCCCAGTGTTGATCACCCTCGCCTACCGCGTGCCACGGCAGGACATGGACTCCCTGCTGGGCTCCATCACCGCCTACCCCCTCACCGCGGACTTCGAGAAAGCATGGGCGGACCTGCCCAAGCGGGAGAGCCAACGGCAGCCGCGCTACTCCGCCCTGGCCACCGGGCTGGTTGCCGCCACCGGACAACCCGTCAAGTTGTTCGGAGAACGCGATCTCACGGAGGAGGAGCAGTCTGCGGGCAGCCGCATGTTGCTCCTCACGAGCGACGCCGCTCTTGACGACCGGCTGCGGGTCGCCGTGCGGGCCTGGGAAAGGCATATCCGTGACGGAAAGAACCACCCTCTCCTCCCCGGGCTGCTGCCCGCCCCCGAGAAAGCGCGCTCCTTCGCCGACTTCGTGAGATTCCGCCCAAGCCGGGTTCCGGTCATGCCCGGCTGGGTGTTCCGTACGGCCGAGTGGCAGGTGATGCGGCAACTGGCCGAAGTGCCACTGCGCATCGACGATCGAGCGCCCGTCCATCTGTCCATGGACACCAACGGATCCCTCCTCGCCTGGGAGCCCGGCGATCTCCTCGCCAACCGTGCCGGATCGGCTTTCAGCATGCACAAGGTGACCGCACGGCTGACCACCCGGGTCGGCGTCGAGGACCCCGTCCTCTGCTTCGACGCTCAGCTTTCCAGGATCTCGCCCCAGGGGGACTGGGCGAAGAACGTGTGGATCGAGCGGAACGAGGACGACTCTCCCATCCTCAAACTCCCACTACGGCGCCGCCCGGACAGAGAGACCGGCGAGTGGCGCAGCCACCTCGATCCCGCCATCGCGAAGATCATCGAGGCATGTCAGCTGTCAGCACTGGACATTCCGGATGAGCTACCACGCGTTCCGGGGGCGATCAGGCCTCAGATGGCGAGCACCCGGTTCCACGCGCTGGGAAGCGGCCCCGGCCCCAGATTCATGCTTCGCCTGCACGAACACATCATGTCCACTCTGCCTCTGCTCGTGCCTCTGCCCTACGAGGTGGACAAGAGGATCAGGCTCGCGCCTCGTGTAACGAGCTACCCGATCGACGGCCTCCCTGCCTCCGCAATCGGACCGAGCGGATTCCGAAAGGTCACTCTGGCCTGCGTCTACGCCACGTCTGCAGGACGCGACCGTATGCTGGCCGAACTCGAGGAGCTGGCCGGACAGCCTGTGAAGCCGGCTTCCGAAGAACGGCCTACCCACGTCAACTCCCGCATGGACGTGGTCACCCGCCACTGCCCGGAGCTGCTCGCCCACGACACCGTGAATCGCGCGGCCTCTCTCAGGTCGCTGAACCTTCCGTCCGGTGACGACCACTTGGTCGCAGCCTGGCTGGAGACCGAGTACCACCCTGACGCACCGCGGCCCGAGATCGATGCCAAACCGCATCTGAGGCGTCTGCTTGGGCACTTGGGGGTTCCGACCCAGTTCCTTGCCACCGAGCCCACCGTCCTCCCGCCCAAGACCAACCCGTCCAGTACGGAAACCAAGAAGCACTCCGCCCGGGCCGCCCTGCGCGACATGCTTCGGGCCGCGGGAGTCCTGGACAACCGGCTACTGGACTCCGTGGTCGCGGGCGGACGACCTCGCCGGCTCGACAGGAAGGCGCTGCTGGTCGGCATCCATGCCCGCAGACAGCAGACAGGAACGGAAGGCAAACCGCTGGTTCTCACCATGGTGGCGCTGTACGTCGACCCTGACGACCTGGCGAGCTGCCAAGTGCTGGTCCACAGCGACCGGAGGCGGGCATGGGTACGTAGTGCCGAGGGTGTGGCGGACTTTCACTCCGGCGCCATCGGAACCACCCGCTTCGGCCGCACAGGAGAGAAGACGGAGCTGACACGGGATGTGGTCGAGGCCAGACTCGGCGAACTTCTCGCCATGGCCCCTGACGGCACCCCCATGGTGATCTTCGTGGACACCCAGGAGACCCGGACCCTCTGGCCGGGACTGCAGAACGCGCAGCTGAATGCCGGCCCGCTCCCCGGCGACAAGGTGCGTGGAGGCGGCGCCGACATCGCGGTCGTCCGCCTGAACACCGAGCTCAGTGAGATCGGGCGCCCTGTCACCCGACGGGAGAAGGCGAACATGCCGAGCGACCCGGCCAAGCCCGCCGCACCGGACCGCAAGGTGTACCGGCTCCCGGACGCCGACGGGCGCTGCTGGCTCTTCGCCGGCCGATCCGCGTCGATCAAGGCCAAGGGCGGAGACCGGGGCGCCTTCTACACCCGATGGACCTTGCCCGACGGGCTCACCTCCCAACTCGCTGTCCCGTGGCACTCGTACACAGGCAAGGAGATCGTGGTGGTGAGCCCGGGGTCGTGGGCTCCCGAGCAGCTGGCGGGTCTGACGGCAAGCCTCTGCGAACAGGCCATCTCCTGGGACGACCGGACGCAGATGCCCGTACCCCTCCATCTGGCGACCGTCATCGACTACGACCACCCCGACTACCGGGTGTCGGGGGACGAGGATGCCTGAGGGCTCCGGTACCGCCGGTCAGGACTCAGCACCGCTCAACGGCTTGAGCACCCCGGCCGGCAGCTGACCGAGAGGTGGCCGGGAGTACTTCGGTACTCCCGTCATCGCCCGCAGCAGGTCGTCGACGCCCTCTGGGGTGAGCTCCGTGACGTCGTAATGGTCCGACGTCCATGGCTGCAGCATCTCGGGGATGTTGTCCACCAGTTCATGAGGCAGGACAACGGGCAACACCTTGGCGGTCCACTCGTCGCGGTGTGCGTGAAGCCGCTCATTGATGAGCTGGGACTCACTCCGAATCCCCGGGTGCGCGCGCCCGCGCAACTCGCCGTCGAACGCTTTGCGACAGATGGGGGAGGCAAGAACGATGACGAAATCAACCTGATCGATGCGCTCCCTCGCCCAGATGCCCCAATCCCCGCGCTTACCCTCCGAATATCGGTCCATGTCCACACGAACGCCGTTCTCGACAAGAAGGTTGGCGAACCGCCTGGCAGTTTCCTTGTGCTGCGGCGAGTCGTGCGCGTAGCAGATGAAAACGGAAGGGTGGTACTCCTGGCTCGGGTCTTCGATGGCGGCCGAGAGCGAAGGCGCCACGCCCTTCAGGCCCTCCCGGAGCGCGACCAGACTCAGTCGAAAATCGACTGGCACCTGTGTGGGACGATATTCAACATCCGGGAGGACCGACAGGTCGTATCGAGCGGAGCATTCCACTCGCTGCTCAACCTGCCCCACGGGGGCGAGCAGGACGACCCAGGCAGCATAGGAGCCGGGACGGACACCGGTCTCGCCGAGCGCTACATGCCTCCACCGCACGCTGTTGCCGCCGGCACCGAACATGTCGACCCTGTCCGTGGTCGCCGGTAGCAGGACCTGGGTGGACGCATCACCCTCGCTCGGGACGAAGTTCAGGAACCGGTTGAGCACGTAGGGCTTGGGAATTTCTGGAGACGTACCGAAGCGAGGAAGAGCATCGACGACGGTGGTCTGATCGCCCGTCCCCCCGGAGAGGAATTCGAAAGAAATTTCGAACCAAGGCATCCCCAGGCAATCGGGATCGATTTCAAGATCGTAATTGATCTTGACTAGATAGGCGTCGCATCCGTCGAACATGTTCGACGGGATATCGATGCGATCCACCTGCCAGCTGCGCAGATGCGTCGAGCCCACACTGACACCGTTCGGCGAGGAATCCATCCTCCTGCCGCCCTCATGCACAACAGTGAGGTCGATGTGGACGCGCCTCTGTGGATCCACTGATGCACCTTTCCGTGATTCGCTGCGATGGCGCCACATTAAGGGCTTCCCCTCGCCTCGCGGCCTGTCACCGGTTAAATATCAGACATCTGTCAACTTTCCACCGATCTCGCATGCGACGCCTTCGACAGCGACCCACTCAAAGTGGATCATTCGTTCGATAGATCACAAAGCTCAAGTCACGAACAGTGCAAGCAACGCCAGAGATTCGGACTCCCGGGGCGATTCCTGACGCTACATAGCGCACAGCTGTCCACCGGCCGTCCATCGGAGGCGCCAAGCGTCAGGTGTATACCGCACATCGACGACGACAAATTAAGAAACCCCAGGTCAGAGGCATGACCTGGGGTTCACATCGGAGCCGCCTTCGGGATTCGAACCCGAGACCTACGCATTACGAGGGCCTGCAAGATCATCCCGGACAGTGTCGCGCGATGCCGCAGACTCTCGTTTCCGCTGATCAGAGGAGTACGGTCACAGTTCGCGTGACACCGAGTCCGCCCTGACACCAGCCGGTCCGCTCACGCAAGTTATGCCAGCTTTGTAAATCCGCAGCCCCGCCCTTCCCCGCCCTCCAGGCGCAACCGCAGCAGCAGGACGATGAAGTGGCGGGACGCATCTCAGCCGAGTAGTTCGGTGACCAGTTGATCCAGTTCCTCGGCGTCGGGGGAGCTGAGGAGGAAGTCGCGCAGGGTGCGGCGGATCTGGATGTAGCTCTTGCCGTGCTCAAACTTCAGCTCCGCGATCCGCTGAGCCTCGGCCTCACCAATCTCCGCGATTCGTGCGTGCTTGGAGTCGGAGGGGTCGAAGTCCGGGATGGGCAGCTCCCATACGGCCTTGTCGATGTCCCGTTCGTCCTTGCCGTAGGACATGAGGGGGCGCACGACTTCAGTGGTGTATGGCGAGTTGAGCACCGCCAGTAGGTACAAACCCTCCTGCCGAGTGGCAACGGTTCCCCAGTACAACTTATGCTCGATGACCGCGTTCGGATCGTCCACCAACGCCGCCGTGACGTACATGCCGGAAGCTCCATAAACCACCCGCAGCGGCGCGCCTGGAAGCTGCTCGGTGAGCCCCTTGCGGAAGTTAAGCCTCTCCGCCAGCGAGAGCCGTCCGCTGGAGCGATTGGCATCCCAGAGTCGTTCGGCGTCGCGCCACCATTTCGCCAGGTCCGGGTAACGGTCGAGGTGGTCATGATCGCCGTCCATGAGAGTCTTCGTCCCCTCGACGGGTAGGACGGCCTTATCGGCACCCAAAATCCGGTAGGGGACGACGTGCTCGCCGAGCAGAACAGGCCGGACAAACTGCTTCTCGACCGACCCTTCCAGATCGGGGAGTTCCTTCCAGGGCTTCTTCTCCAGAGTGCTGCGCTGGGAGCGGACCGAGACCCGGCCGCCGCCCAGGCCAAGAGGACCGGCCGCCTGTTCCTCGACGAAGAAGAAAACTTTGGGGAAGATGGTCGCCCCGTTCATAAAGCGGTCCCGGTACGGCGAGCTGATCAGTCCTTCCTTCGGGTAGCGCAATTCACCCTGCTTCCGGGTGATCCAGCCCTTGGCTCGCTCCCAATGGGCGGCCTTTTTGGGGATCTTCCCCGTCCAGATCTCAGTCTCCCGCGGCAACGGGACGGCATTGTTGTCTTGCTGCCCGATGGCCAGGGGGCGCCGACTGCCGAAGACCACGGCGGAGGCGCGGGGGAAGAAGTGTGGGCGCAGCCGGCGCAGATCCCAGGAACCGGTGAAGTCGACCTTGACCGGGTGGTCTGGGTCGGTCCAGTCGCCGGTGCGGAAGCCGGTCCAGTAGGGGCGGTCCAGCACGGGGTTGGGCACGACGAAGGCGAACGAGCCGTCCACGCGCAGGTACTGCTGGACGGCGCGGGCAATGAATAGGCCCGACAGGTCCTGGTGGGTGGCGACCTCGAACCCCTTCCACAGGCCCCGGGCTTGCATCATGGTTTTGAAGGTCTTCTGCATGTCTTCGGGCATGTGCCGGTAGGACAGCCAGGGCGGATTGCCGACGAGGACGTCGACGCGATTCTCGGCGCGGGACAGCCACATAGGGCGGGCCAGGTTGCGAACGTAGTAGGACCAGATGTGGTTGCGGTCCTCGTCGACCAGCTCGCACAGGACACGGAAATTTTCTGTCAGGTCTTCCCGCTCATCCGTGTCGGCGACGCCGTGCCGGTTGAAGACGGCAGCGAGGGAGGGCAGTTTGCCCTTGGCACGGTGCGGGTCGGCTGCCTTGTCGGCGAGTTCGTTGACGATCGCGTCGAAGCGGTTGGGGTCCTGCAGCAAGGCTTCGGAGAAGCGTAGTTCGTTGGCGAAGAGCTGGTTACCTGTGCCGGTCTTGATGACGAGGTGGCCGTGGTCAATGAGGTCGGTGCGCTGGTCCCACTGGAGGCTGTCACCCAGGTAGACGGGGACACTTATCGGGCCGCGCTCCTCTGAGGTGAGCGTTTCGCGGCCGATGGCGAGTAGATAAGTCACGCGGGCCAGCGCCACAGCGACAGGGTGGAGGTCGATGCCAGCGACATGGTCGTGAAGGTTGTCCAAGGCTTCGGGCAGCGGCAGACCGGCGCCCCTTGCGGCGACCAGGTAACGTCGTACGCCGTGAAAGAGGAACGTACCGGAACCGCATGACGGGTCCATGATCCGCTGGTTTAGCGGGTCCGGGACGGCCTCGATCACCGTCGCTTCCGCCAGCCAGTCCGGTGTGTAGTACTCCCCCTGCTTCTTACGGGTCTCCGTGGTGATCACAGACTCGTACAGGACCTTCAGGACGTCGTGCTCGACCCTTGACCAGTCGAAGCCGGCGAGCCGACGGGCCAGGTCCTGGATGAAGCCCTCGCCGCCCTCGGTCTCCAGCGGCCAGCCGAAGAAGTCCGACTCGACCACCCCCGAGATTCTCGCCCGTGTGAACAGCTGACCATTGACCAGCGAGGCGGGCGCGGTGTCCTTCACGTCGATGCCCATCACGGCGTGGGCGATGATCGAGGCGGTGTTTACCAGGAGTGTGTGCTCGATGAACAAGTCGTCGCTGTTCTCGAACTGGGCGCCCAGGGCGCTGCGCAGTAGCCGTGCCCACAGATCGCGCTTCAGCTGGACGGTCGGCTGATTTTTGTTCTCCTCGTACAGCGCCGTGAGGATGGTCTTGTCGATGGAGTGGGCGACGCTGTCCGCTCCGAGGCGGGTGGCGATGGCGTCTGGCGTGGGTGCCGCACCCTCGGACGTCGCCAAGACGCCTTCGAGCCACCGGACTAGATCCAGAGCCTTGACGTTGCGCTCCCGCGCATCGAAGCGGTTCACTTCGTTCAGCTCGTCGCGGACCAGTGTGTAGGCCCGCCAGTCAGCGCCGTCAGTGAGGATGCCGACGTGCCGACGTTCCCGCTGCTCAGTCCGGGCCCGAACGTACTTCGCCAGCTGCTCGACGGCATCCTTACGGGGCTTCGGACGACTGATGTCCTTCTTGACCTCGATGATGGTCGCGCCCATCTCGATGTCAATGCGGTGGCCGGTCCCGTCGCCCACCTGGGCTTCCAGCACGGGGGTCAGCAGATCCTGCTCGCCAAGGTTGAGGTCCGCATCCAACAGAAACTGGCGGATGTCGGCCTGCAGTGTTGCTTCGGCGCGGGCGGCCTTGCGCTCGACGACCCGCTTGAGCACGGTTTCGAGCGCGGTAGGCGAAGGAGGGACGGAGAGCGTCACGGCGAGAGCTCCAAGAGCGTCAAGGTGCAGAGGACGACGAGGGGACGTCTGACCCCGTTGGCCATTGTCGTGCAGGCGAAGCGTGTTCGGCACGGTCCTTGCTGGGCGAGGCCGCACTTACAGCTTGTCGTGGGGTGGGGTGCAGTTGCCTACAAGGGGCTTCGCACACCGTCAGCCTCGCCGTTGACGCGGGCCCCCCAGAAGACCACCGCGGCGCGGCCAGGCCGACGGAAGACCGCCTACCTTCGACCGCAAGCTTCTGCAAAGCCCGCAACGTCGTCGAACGCTGTTTCGGCCGTCTCAAGTAGTAGTGCGCAATCCCCACCCACCTCACCCCACTCATCCTCTGGCTCCGCGAACCCGCCCAAGGCCCTTTGTCAGACAAGAGCTAAGCAGCTACATGCTGCGCAAGGATCATATTGCCGCCGATTGGTGAACCCGTGCCTCGTTTCGCCTGGGTCTTGCTGGTGGCCTTGGTGTCGCCTGCCGCTGGCTGAGTGCCGGTTTGTCGGAGTACTTCGTCCGCTGTGGGGTGCCCCCGGAGCCACTTGCACAGCAAATCGGGATCGACGTATCGGTAGCTCTGCGGGGGGTGGAAGGAGCCTCCAGCACGGAGGTGGGCCAGTGGAACTGGATCGGAGAGGGTTCTGGCGTGATCAAGGAGTAGGGCTGACGCCTGCTTCGCGCCTTTCATGTAGGCGAGGTAATCCCGGCGACTGATTGCGCCACGTTCCTTGTGCGTCTTCCAGATCTCGGACGGTGTGCCGACCTGCACGGCAGTGACGGTTGCGGTGCCCACCAAGGCCATCACGGGGGACGTGGCGTACAGGATGACCTTCGTTCCCGGCGGCACCGCCACGCGTTGGCGCCGAAGTTCGACGGACTTCCTGCCGTCCAAGATGGCCGTGGCGTAGCGGGGGTGGAGGGACATCAGGAGTGAGCGTTCGCGTTCGTTCACTGGGCTGGTCGGCCTTCCTGATAGATGGCGCTGAACAGGTCGGGAGTGATCTTAAAGACCGACTGCACGCCGAGCGGGTGCCCGCGTTGCGCAGCCAGCGACTGCACTTTGTGCAGTCCCACCGGCCGGTGGAAGATCTCCGTGTCGGAAAACAGTAGAGCCCGTGCCCGGCCTTGATCACCGCACGCACGTAGGATGTCATCCAATCCCCACACTCCCAGGTGCCTGAAGCGGTTGTACAACGAGTGCCCGGTGTCGACGACTGTGGCGTCGAAGCGAGAGCAGGCGATCACGGCGGAAACGGTCTGGTTCTTGTCCGAGCTGGCGTACCAGAGGATCCGGGCCGGGACCTTCTCTCCGCTGGAGCGCGCGGCGCGGTAGTAGACGTGCTCGCGGCTGATGCCCAGGTGATCGTCCCGGGGAATGAGCGCACTGGGGACGCCGAAGAGGTCGCTGGACCACATGGGCCGGATGGGAACGAGGAAGCACGGCAGCTGTGAATCAGTGATCTTCGCGGGCCACCAGGCGCGCTCAAGTGCAGCAGCGGCCGCTGCGGGCATGGCGGCCGGTACGGCCGGCACGGGGAGGCCGATGAGCGAGGCTGCCGACTGCGCTTGCTCGTCCACGGTCTGGGCATCCGCGCAGACGTCGAGGACGAGTGTGACCAGTGTCTTGCCGTGCTCGCGAAAGCCGTCCTCGCCGGCTGCGATCCTCACGGATGGCTGGAGGCTGCTGTCCGTGAGAGTGAGCAGGCGAACGCCCGATCGGCGGCAGTGATCACGCAACCGGAAGAGGATCTGACGGGCCAGTGTCTGGTGCATGGGGTGGCCGTCGAGTACCCGAAGCAGTGGTACGACCAACTGGCCGTCGCGTACGCCGTAGCCGTAGATGGCGGCGACGGTGCCGTCGCCGTCGACCACCTGCTGGCGCACCCACCGGGCCGGATGCGTGGCGAGTCGGCGGAGTTCTGCGACGAAGCCGGTCCGGCGCTCCCCGGCCGCCTTGTTGAGGAAGACGAGCTTCCCTTGCTCCTGGCCGGCAGGGATGGCCTGGACTGTGAGTGATGTGCCGAGGAGATCGCCAGGTTGGTAGACCTGGGCTCTGGTGAGCTCGTCGACGTGCAGGACGATGTCGGAGGGCCTGAGGATTCGTACCTGACAAACCGACATGGCGATGTCGGACAGGGAAGCGAGAAACTCGTCCCTTGTCACCAGGAACAGGATGCCGCTGGCACTGCTCTCCGCGACGTAGCGCAGGTCGCGGAGATCATTTTGGGAGAGCTTCCGTTTGTCGCCGATGTGAGTTTCGACTGCGGATTGAAGCTCCCCGAGGAGGCGGTCCGCGTCGTTCCGACTCACACTGGGCTCGGTGTAGCCGTGGGTCGCCTGGAGTTGACGACGCCGCTCTGCGGAGTTGGTGATCTTGCCGATCTCCGCCTTGAGCTGGGGCAGAACGGCAAGGTCCACCAGGCCGGCAAGCCAGTCCGAGGTGAGCGTCCGGGACTCCTCGGCTCCGTGCCGCTCTCCGGAGGAATGCAAGTCTGCGAAGACGTTGCAGTCCATCGCCACGGACAGGAGCGCGGTCGACTCAAGGTCGGAGAACAGATGGGGGTGATCGTGATCGCGTGACCAGATGACCAGGGGTTTACGGTCCTTGCCGCGTCCGTCGACTTCATTGCGGGCCTCGAAGCCCAATCGCCGCCACATCGCGTCGTAGCCGTAGTCCTTGCGGCACTTGAGTACGATGCCGGACCGGTCGTGATGGCGAGCGGAGATCTCGTCCACGAGAAGGCGCCCGACGCCCTGCCCCCGGGAATCAGGGTCCACGCAAAGATGAGTGAGACGGATCTGCTGTCGCGGTAGTGAGAAGAGGGTGTAGCCGACGAGCTTTCGACCTGCCATCGCAGCGAGTAGTCGGTTCTCCTCCGCCGCCTGCGCGTAGGCGGCAGGCGGCATGAATCCGAGAGTCTTGTTGAAGCGGTCGCCGAGTTCCACGATCGCTGCCAGGAGCTGCTCGTCGCGAACCCCAACGACTTTGATGAGTACCTGTGTTGCGGAGGAAGACTTCGGCGTCTGCATGGCGTCAGTCTTGCGGCTTGTGCGTCACGATGCGCAGGTTTTTCGATCTGCTCCAGGCCAGGCAGGCCCGGCGCGGGCGAAACGAGAGCCGCATTCCTGCTCTTTGTGAGAGCGGCTTCCTGCCGTGCCGGTTGCTGGTCCGCCACCGGCGATGTCAGGTCGCTGCTCGAAGTTCGCTGATGGGCTGGCTGATTGAACCCAGGTGCCACGGCGAATCGACAGCATTCAGGAGGGGAACGCGGAAACCTCACCAGGAGCGGCGCTCAGGTGGGACCTCTTGATGTCTGTGCAGGCGCCTATGGGTTGTGCAACACGTCGTCTGGTGTCGGTCCTGCGTTGAGAGCAACGGCGTGAGTGGGGCATGCGTAGAGGGTGATTCCGGCGCCGCCGCTACCGCGCTCGATCCATCGGACGGGGACGGGGGCGTATGTCCAGTTGCGGCAGCGGCAGCAGCGTGAGCCGGTCGGGGCGGTGCTCGGTTCGGCGGTGAGTGCGGCTATCTGTTCGTCGCGGGTCATGCTGCCACCCGCTGAGGCTGTACGAGGCTGCCGAGCGGCATCGTCGGGTAGTCGTAGTCCACGCCGAGCGCGGCGAACTGGGCGGCGTAGATGCGTTCGCGCTGTAACTGGGTCAGCTCTCGGGTGCGCTCGTCCTTGAAGATGGCTCGCACCTGTTCGGCTGACGGTGCGGTCCAGGGGCGGGACCACGGGCTGACGTGTGCGGGGGTCGGTCCGGACGGATCGGTGAGGTGTTCGGCGGAGTGGCGTCCAGGCTGGCGGGGGGCGAGGGTGGAGAGCGCCCAGGAAAGGGCGTGGGCGAGAAGGTCGCGCATGTCGTTTCAGCTCCCATTAGCTGTCTCGGCGGAGCCTCGGCGGACCGCGTAGGACCGGTGCGCTGGACACCGTCGAGCTGGGGCGTTTTCGTGCTCGGAGATCTGCTTGTCTAAGTCGCTCCGGGTTGGCCGTTTGTCTACGCTCTGCCTCATGCCTGAGCACTCGTCCGACTCGCACATCCCCGCACGCCCCCTACATGCGGGTGCTGGACGCGCTCACGGCCGTTATCACGGCGGGCATCATCAAGCCCGGTGAGCGCATTCCGTCAGAGTCGGAGTTGTGCGAGCGGCACAAGGTGGCGCGGGAGAATGCCCGCCGAGCGGTGCGGGTGCTACTGAGCGGGGCACGGTGCGGACGGAGTGGGGGAAGGGGACGTTCGTGACCGGCGTGGGCTGGGCGTTCGGGGGTGGCTAGCTCAGTGATGTAGGCGGGGGCGGGCAGCAGAGTGACGGCGGTGCACTGGATCACGGTCCGTTGCCTTTCTTCGTGGCAAGTTGAGAGCGGGGGCCGAGGTGGTCAGTCCGTGCAGTCCTGGTCGTCTGCGTCCCGCAACCGCTCCACTTCTTGGCGGGCGCGTTCCTCCAAGAGGTCTCCGAGCGGGTCCGTCACCTCCCAGGAGTGGCCGCCTGGATGCTGCTCGTACAGAACGCACGCTTGCCCGTGCGTCACGGACTTGGGGTGGTAGGCGGCTGGGCACGGGGGCAGTTCTGCGAATCGGTATGTCTCGGCTTTGCTGGTGCCGGTCCAGAACAGCCACAGGTCCCGTACGGCGGGTATCTCGGCCGTCCAGAGCTGCGCGGCGTGTTCGGTGTGCTCGTCGTGCTGTGCGAGTTCGCACAACAGGAAGTGGTCCGGGGTGAGTGCGTGGGGCGGGTTGTCGGGTCCGCCGTGCATCGTGGTCAGAGCGACGAGCGTGTCTATCTCGGGAACGCCGGTGTAGGCGGTGCACTGCAACACGTCGCGTGATCCTTGACGTTGTGAGAGGGCGAAGTGAGCCCCGCCCGCTGATCGTCGGCCGGGGCGCACGGGTCGGCGTCCGGATCAGGTGTCGAGGATGGCGGTCACGGCGGACGGGCCGGGGAAGTTCTCAGGCAGGGCGTCCATCAGCAGTTCGTCGACGGCTTGCCCGAGCCAGAAGCCGGACTGCCGCAGCCGGCCTGCTGGGCGGAACCCTGCTTTCTCGTAGGCAGCGATCCCGGCCCGGTTGGGCTCCAGCACCTTGAGCCACACCATGCGCAGGGCGGCGAGGTGAAATGCCCAGTCCAGGGTCAGCCTGGATGCTTCGGCGGCGTACCCCTTGCCCCGTGCTTCCGGGGCGAGCATGATCACGAACTCGGCCGTGCGGACGTATGTGTTGACTTCAAGGATGGTCATCCCTACGGCCGTGTTGTCTTCGATCCGCACCACCTCGAACTGCTGGAAGCGTTCGTTGCCCCTCTGGCGCTCGTATCCGGCGGCGCGAACCTCCCAGGACTGCGCCCACTGGTTGCCGTACCCGAGGATGGTTCGCGCGTCGTTCTCCCACCGGTGGTACTCGGGCAGCATGTCTTGCCGGGGCATTGCCAGGGCGAGGCTCTGGCCGGTCAGGAGAATGTGCGGGTCAGTCACGGTCGTACTCCTCTGTCGGCCCGTGCCGGGCCGGGTCCGTCGGGCGTGTAGGTGGGGGTGTACAGGGCGGTGTCCGCCGGTTCTTCCACCGGTTCCCCTCGTGGGTCGGCAATCCAGGCGTGCAGCCGCACCGGGTCGACGGCTACGCCGTGGCGCCACTCGGCCCGGCGCCGGGCCACCGTCAGCAGGAGGGCGGCGGCCGTCGATTCCTCCATGCACGCCCATCGCATCGGCATCATGCGAGCGGCCCAGCGCACCGCGCACACAGCGTAGTGAGCCTGGCCCCCCGTGGCCGGGGCCAAATCGCGGCCCGCGCACGCCAGTCGTACGAGCCGGGAGAACCGGCCTTGGCGCGGGCCGGCTGCCCACACCGCAGCGGTGACGAGGACGACCGGCACGGCGCCGACGCGCCATCGCAGCGGAATGGATACCGGGTCGGGCAGGACGGCCGACTGTTCGACGGTCCCCCACGACAGGGCGGCAACCGGGAGCCGCACGACCGTTGCCCCCAGGTCCGCGGAAGCCGCCGAAGCGGGCCGCAGCTCGGTGTGCCCTGTGGCGTAGTCGATCAACACGCAGGCGTGTTCGGTGAGTGCTGCCACGGTGGTGTCACGGCTCATCGCACACCCGCCGGGGCCGTCACGGGCCGCTCCCAATTGGTGGCTGATGTGGTCTCGACCGCTTCGAGCCATGCTTCGGCTGCGAGCGCGGACAGCAGGGGCGGCCATATCGTCCGTGCCCCGAGTGCTGCCGCGTGTATCGCTGCTTGCAAGGGCGCGGGGTTGACGATGCCCAGGGCGGCAAGCCGCCCGTCCGCCAGTCCAAGCACCCGGCCCAGGTTGACGCGCAGACCCTCGTGGAAGTCGCCCACGAACAGTCCTTTGGCGGCCCGCTTGCGGTGTGCCTCGGGCAGCAGATCGGCGAAGGTGTCGGCAAGCATGGGCTTGTACCGGCGCGCGGGGAACCGCTGTTCGTGGGGTACGGAGAGTGCAGCGTCAAGGACAGCCCCGTCGAAGTACGGGTTGTGGAGCGCGATACCGAGGGAGTCCGCGAGCTGAATCTCTGCGTGCGCGGACCTCGCCACGATCCGGAACGACGACAGGAACACCGCATCCGCGTCAGCGCTGGCCGGGCCGTGGTCAGACGGCGCCGGAACCTTCAGCCACGGCGGCGGGAGCAGCACCGCGCGGCCGATGTGCGCCGTATTGCCCCGCACGGCCGCAGAGATGAGCGGGAGTGGGCTCTGCCTGCGCAGCCGCGCCCAGTCCATCGCATCCCCGAGCATCCGCAACCAACGACCGTGACGGGCGAGACTCGCGAGATGGGTGGGGGCCAGGAGAAAGAGGTTGTCCCCGCCGTCCCCGGTCAGATGAGAGACCGAGCCCGCCGCAACCATCACCCGGAGCTGATGGGAGAACATCGACCACACTGGCGTGGACGGGGCCGGCTCGTCCGTGGCGGGTAGCGGCACTTCGGTTGGCGTGAACGGCAGATGACGGGCGCTTAGCGGGAAATACGTCCGGTGCAGACCCGGTACCGTCAGGGCTCGCGCGTAGTCGAGGTCCCCGCCGTGCGTCGCTCGTTCCGGATGCAGCGTCACGCCCGTGATCGGCCCGCACTGCGCCGCGAGCAGGGCCAGTGTGGTGGAGTCCATGCCCGCAAGATCCGTGGTCACCGATCCACCTTCCACACGGACGCGGACTCCCTCGCCGAGAGCACGTCGCAGTGCGGCTGAAGCGTCGCCGGGCGTCCGTTTCATCGGCTTCCACCAGGAGGAGAGCGAGGCTCGTCCCGCTGTGTCCAGCGTCAGCAGGTGCCCGGCAGGAACGGGCTTGACCCCTGCCCATGCGCAACGGCCCGCAGTGGGAGCGTGTTTGTCTCGCAGGAAAGCGGCAAGCCATTCGGTGTCCACGCTGCCACCTGCCAGCGGAGACAGGGCAAGCGAACTCGACCCCCACACGACCCCACCGGGGACGTTCACCGTGTAGAGGGGACATGCACCGGCCGCATCGGCAAGGACTTCAACACGGCCGTCACCCCGGGCGCGCACCACCGTGTGCGATCCGGCCCACCCGTCGGCCACCGTCGCGAGATCGGGGCACGAGAGGGCGCGGGCAAGGTCGTGTTCCGAAGCGGAACACGGGCCAAGGACAGCGATCTTCGCGTCTCCGAGTTCCACGGTCTGTATGTGCTCCGGCTCCCAGTTACCGCAGACCCACACTGCCGGGTCGCTCCAGAGCAGTCGCGCACCTACCGGTGCTGCGGTGGGGCGGCTGCCGGGCGTACTGCCGCCGAACCAACGTGCTTCGCGTTCTTTCATCTCGTCACCTCATCCGCCAGGAGCCGGAGCGGCGGCCCCGTGGGGAGCATCTCCCGCCGGGACCGCCGCACTTCGATCAGTCGTACGGGTTCTGCTTCGACTCGGTGCTGGTCGAGTCGCTACCGCGCGTCAGCTCGGCAGCGTCGCCCAGAACGATGACCGCAGGAACGGCAACGGGGGCAGTGACCCCGGCCGTGTCTGCCGCATGCGTGTTGTCCGACATTCGTTTTCCTCCTCTCCACATGTGATGGGACGGGACAAACCCCTTACCGGGCAGGAACGCCCACCCTTACGGGCAAGGGGAAGACTGGTCAGGGCCTCGTGCCCTTGCACAACGGCGGGACGCCGGGGCCGCGAACGACCGCAGCGGACGAACGGTCTCGACGAGGGATCTCCCACTCATCCAGCCGTTCCGCGACCCACCTTTCGCCCACGATCCCGAACGAGCGGGACAGGGACGCAGCAGACTCCCCACCGGTGTAGCGGGTCGTCACCTCATCGCGGGCCGCGAGAAACCCTTCTCGTGCCTCGTCAAGTTCGGCTTGCGCTCGACGGCCGGGCATCAGCACTCCAGACTTGTCGGTCAGTTGGTTGCAGGTGACCCGCCCTGGCCGCCGGGGGGAGCCGGGAACACGACCAGAGCGGGGGCAGCGGAGCCGGATCGGTGCTGACGCGGGACAGGGATGTTCCACGTGTCGAACTGGGCACGGAGCCATTTCCTGGAAACGTCGTACGCAAGGGCGAGAGCGGCGATCGACTCCCCGGCCTCATACCGCCGGATCACCATGCCTTTTCGCATGATCACGGCGGCGCGGAGCCGCTGAATCTCCCTGTTCGTCCGTCGCGGGCTCGCTCGGCGCCGGGACTGCGCCGGGCTCATTCCTGCCCGCTGCCGTTCCGGCCGTTGTCTCCATACAGCCGGTCCGGGGTGTGGTGGCGAACGTGTCGGTCCGCCAAGGCACCTTGCGTCTGGTCCGCTCGTGGGGACGGGTTCTTGCGGGTGTCCCGTTTGATGGTCGCCGCCGCAGCAGCAACCGTGTTCTTCGCCTTGCCCACGTACTGTTCTCCTCGCTCGCTGCTCAGTCAGGGGGTGAACCGCCCGGCTGCCGACCGTCACGCAGACAGCCGGGCGGGGTATATGGGGTGGGTGTTCCAGGGGATGCCGCTTGTGCGGGTGGTGGCGCCGCTCGGGAGGGCGAGGGGGCGCACATCGAGCCGGTACCAGCACGCATCGTCGTGAGTGACGAGCTGATACGGCAGCCCATCCGCGAGCTGCTGCAACGCCTGGTCCTGGTCGCTGATGCTGTTGGCCCAAGCGCGGAGTTCCCCCGCCGGGTCCCGATCGGTGTGCCCAACCCGTTGCAGCACGCGGGGCGGAATCCACTCGGCGTACGGGTCGGGGTCGAGCGCATCCGCGAACCGGAGAGCCTGACCCCGGAGCCAGCGGAGAGCGAGCCGGCGGGACGGGGTGACAATGCCCCCGAGATAGACGGTCGTCGCACCGTCGCCCGCGTACAGCTCGGCGATGTACAGGGCGCGGTCCAGTCTGCGGAGAGTCACAGCACGGCTCCCCGGGTGCGGGCGTTGCAGCGTGCGTTCTCCGCGTGAAGCCGCTCCGACGCATCCGCAGGACGGACGTGCTCGGGCTCGGCTTCCCACTCGGTCCCGCCGCAGACCGGACGCAGTGACCAGTACGGGCCGGCGGACCCCCGGAACTCTCCAACACGGTCGGCGTGGGCGGTGTCGACCACGAGCGTGCCGGGTTCAGGGACGCGTACAGACTTCTCCCCACGCGTGGGAACGTTCTGCACAGACATCGCCGCTCCTCTCCGTAGCGCTTCCACTACTCGGGCGGCCCAGCGTGGACTACAGTCACGCTGTCTTCAACTTGCGTGTTCTGCTTAGAGAGTTGGGAGTCCTGCATGGTCAACCGGAAGGAACTCGACCCCGAATCGTCACCGAAGGCGGCGTTCGGCAAGCGTTTGAGGCAGGCTCGGGATGAACGCGGCTGGACACAAGACGAGCTGGGTGTGCGGATGGGGTGCACTGGGACGCATATTTCCGCCGTGGAAACTGGTCGACGCTCTCCAACTGGTCGCTTCGCGATTAGTGCTGACAGGGCGTTCGGAACGGGCGACAAGTTCCAACGCATGGTGAATGCCCTCCACAACACCGCGCTGCTGGAGGGGTTCCCGGAGTACGTACGGCAAGAGGTACGAGCCGCGGAGATCAGACTCTTCGAACTCGGGATCGTTCCGGGTCTGCTCCAGACCCCGGAGTACGCGGCAGCCATCGCCACGGGCGCCGTGCGGCGGGGAGCGATTACAGAGCAGCAAGCAGACGAACGACTGACGCTCCTTGCCAAGCGGCAGTTGTCCCTGGAGCGGATACCCCCGCCCTTCGTCTACGCGGTCCTGGACGAAAGCTGCGTCCGGCGACCAGTCGGCGGGAAGGGGGTCATGGCTGCGCAGTTTGACCGCCTCGTTGCCTTCGCCGAACTGCCCTCGACCCTGCTACAAGTCGCCCCGTTCGATCTTGGAGAGCGACGCGCCTTCGATCTTCCGGTGACTCTCCTGACCCTTCCGGACCGGTCGCAGGTCGCCTACTCGGAGTCAGCGCAGCAAGGCCAACTAGCACGGGATATGGCGTTCATTCAGCCCCTGATGACGGCCTACCATCAGCTACAGGCTGAAGCGCTCTCCCAAGCGGCCTCCGTGGCCACGATCAATGAGTTTCGAAAGGGCACACCGTGACGACCGAGACACCGCGTTGGTTCACATCCTCCTACAGCAGCAACGGCGGCCAGTGCGTTGAGGTCGCCGCCAACCTTGCCGTCTCGCACGGCATCGTTCCCGTCCGTGACTCCAAGAACCCCACTGGCCCGGTTCTGAACTTCTCGGCCGGCTCCTTCGCTTCCTTCACCGCAGGCGTCCACGCTGGCAAGTTCGGCACTCTCTGATCAATCCGCCGACCAGGGCCGGTCTATCGTCGCGTCCAAGTAAGACGATGAACGCCCCGCCGTGTGCCTCTAGAAGGAGCACGACGGGGCTTTCTGCTGACCTGTTGAGGTCCCATGGTCGGAGGCCAGAACATCCACTCGAAACCGGGCGTGTCGCCGACTGATTGCCGGGGCGGCAGGTTTGAACGGCAAGGAACTCCATAGGCTGAGTTCGATGTCGGCGGACAGGTTCGCCACGGGCAGACGGGAAAGCTCCGGAATGACTGGCCAACGGTTTCAGAGGCATGTAAACGTAGACGACCTTCCCTGAAACTCCCAGGTCAGAGAGATAGAAGCCCGTGACCGTGCTTCTCTGAGCCCCAGTTCCTTCCACCACTGTCCGTGGTCCACAGCATCGCCCCGCGCTTGCCGGCGCTTCGGCGAGCCAGCGTTTCCCCACCAGTGGCTTCGGCTCCAGTTACCCTCACCCGATTTTCCCGTGTCAGGAGGTCTTCGTGGAGCACACGGAGATGACCGTCGGCGATCTCATCGGCCTGCTGTCCGCCTGCGACCGGAGCGCGCCGGTGCGTTTGGCGATATCCCCGTTCTTCCACATGGCCCACCGGCTCACCCAGGTTGTCCAGACCGATGAGAGGGGGCGGCCCGTTGTCTACCTGGCCGAGGGCCGGGACCCGGACACTCAGCTCGGCTCCCTGCCGCCCGAGGTTGCCGTTGCTCTCACCTGGCAGGGCCCCGTTCAGGCGCCCCCACGCCGCGCCCGCCGCTCCGCTCGCCGTGGCAGCGGGCAGTAAGGCCCGCTCGATTCCTGGAGGTGTCTCTGCACCCGCACCACCCCGTCGTTCCCTCCCCTCCGACCCGCCTTCCGCGTTCTGGGTTGGTCCCCGGTATCTGGCCGGTGATGACGGATGCCTCTACGAGATGGTGGCCGACGCCCTCACCGGGCTCGGCTGGACGAACCTGATGGTCGTCCGTGGCAGGCGGGTGCCGGATGAGGCTTCGGAGGACCGGGAGGTTCTGCGCAGTACCGTTCTGAACATCAGCCGCGACACGCTGCGCTGGGCCCAGTGGGTCCTGGCGGACGAGCCATTCCTTCTCGGGGAGCTGCCGGTCGCCTGGCAGGTCTCCGCCCGTACGGACGTGAGCAGCCCGCTCGCCGCGTGGTCCGCCTACTTCACCCCCGGCGTCCCCGGCGAGGTCCTCGGCGACTTCCTCGCCGCTCTCAACAACCGCCACCAGCCCACCGCAGGGTCCACCGGACCCGAGCTGGTCCTCGACACGCTCACCACGCGCGGATGGCTGCGGGACATCGATCATCCCCGTTTCGGGGCGGTGGACCGGATGTTCACCACATACGTCAGCCTCGGCGAGGTGCCGCCGCTCATCCAGGACGGTGACCCGCGCCCCCTGACCCTCGCGCCCGACGAGACGGGTCCGGCCGGGTGGCAGGCGTGGGCCGAACCCGCCCTTGGCGCACCGTACTTGTGGGCGGCGTCGTTCTCCGCCGGCGTGCCGCACGATCTCGTTGCGGCATTCGCCGCATCCCTTGCCTCGTCGGCGCCGGTCCTGCGCCGGGTGCTGCCCAAGAGCACCAAGGACCGGATCCTGCGCGCTCCGGCCGACTGACGGGCAACGCCGTCGTCCGCGCCCAGGGAGACCGCTCTCCGTCGGCGGCCCCGATGCCAAACCCGCCGCCTCCCCTCGTAACTGCGCAGCCCCGCATACCGTTTCGGCATGCGGGGCTGCGGTGCGTTTCTATGTGCGGTGGTGGTTCAGGCGGGCACGCGGCAGCCGTTGGGGCTCTGGGACTCGCCTGCGGTCGGCGGCTGTCGGTGTGTGCGGTCAGTCCTCCGTGTGCCGGGTGAGGTGTTCGGTCGGGTTTCTGTGGGTGGCGCGGTATTCGAGGGTGTCCTGTGCGGTGACGATCGGGACGAGGCGTTCGTACTCGGCGTAGTCCTCGTCGGTCATGATGCTGATGGCGTCGGCGACCACAGCGTTCTTGGGGAGCTGGTCGAGGTACTTCCTGACGAGGGCGACGAAGTCGTCCCTCATCGCGTCGACTTCGTCCAGCCACTGGTTCTCGCGCCGTATCTGCTGGCGTGCGGCGGCCCCTTCTTCCGGGGTGATGGTGCTGATCAGGCGCTGCTCGGCGAGGGTGAAGGGACGTCCGTCGCGGCGTTGCGGGGGTTCGTCTCGGCGGCCGTGCCAGTCCACGTCGGCGAGGAGGGCGACGACGTCGGGGCGGATGTGGGTCTGGGGCATGGGCGGTTCCTTCTGCAATGTCGTGTGGATGGGGTCTGAACTGGTGAGCGCTTCGCGGTGAATCGCTCAGGTGGTGCGCGGGGCATGGGGTGCCTCCGTGACTCGCTGGACTTGGCTTCCGGGGGTCAGTGGCGGGTGCGCGGCCCGCCGGGCTGGGGCGCCAGACTTGGTGTGGGCTGTGGTGCCGGCGGTGCGGTGCGGGGTGTTTGTGCGGTGTGGGTGGTTTGTTGGATGCGCCAGGCGAGGAGGCGTGCGGGGTACCGGGCGTCGTCGAGGGGGCGCTGGGCGGCGGCGCGGAGGACTTCGACGGGGTCAAGGCCACGGGTGTCGGCGCGGGCGAGGGTGGCGGCGAGCGCCTCCCAGTCGGCGGCGTTGAGAATCCGGTCGGCGTGTTCGGGCAGCACCACGCGGACGACACGCTCGTACCGGAGCCGGACCGCGGGGCTGGTGGGGCCTGCGCGTTTGACGGTGGCCAGGGCGCTGGTGGCGGCCTGGTCTGCGGCGGTGTGGAGGTGGGTGAGGGCGTTGCGGGTGGCGGTGACCTGCTGGTCGTGGTGGTGGAGGTCGTGCCATCGGAGGGTGGCGGCGGTGGCGAGGACGATCGTGTCGAGGAGCAGGGCCAGAAGCGTGCCGTCGGTGCTGTTTGGTGGTGGGGTGCGGAGCATGGCCCTGACGGCTCCCCGCAGCCGGACGGCGTGGCGGTTCTCGGCCTGGACGCGGGAGCGGGAGGCCCGCTCGAAGGCCGCTGCCGCCCGCCGGAGTTCCTCCCGGTAAGGGGCGGGGGCCAGCAGCGGCAGTGCGTCGAGGGCTTCGCCCAGGGCGGCGACGTGGGCCTGCGCAGCCGGCGCCCCGTCGTGCGCGAGAGCACGGGGAATGTCCTCGATGGCGGCGATCGCGTCCTGCAACGGGCGCGCGGGGGCGCCTTTGCCGGTCAGCCGTTCGCTGATCCTGGGCCACGACAAGTCCGGGGAGAGCTTCGATCCGGAGTACCAGATCGGCTCCGCCCCGCTGTTGGTGTCACTTTCCAGGGCGAGGGTGTAGCCGCGGACGTCGCCGGAGGGGAAGCGCTTGACGTCGACGAGCACCCCCTCGGTGTGTTCCAGCAGGGCGAGGAACTCCTCCGTGCTCGTCGTGGCGGCCACCGCCGTGCGGGCCGCGGCACGCAGAAACTCACGGGCCGTTGTCTGGTGGCCGGCGCGCTTGGCCTTCTCCTGCTCGGCGCGTGTGGGGCGTTTGGCAGCGGTGCGGTCGCCGCGCACGACCTGGTGCAGGCCGTATTGCTTCTCGACGGCGGCGAGTTCACGGTCCGCGGTGAGGTAGTCGTTCCAGTGCCGGGCGCCCCGCAGGTCCGCCCGCACGGTGGTGGCGGCGATGTGGATGTGGTCCGGTGCGTGCCGGACGGCTACCCACCGGCACCCGTCCGGATCACCCTCGGGGGTGATGCCGGTGGCGTGAACGACGCGGCGGGCGATGTCCGCCCACTGTTCGTCCGTGAGGTGGCGGTCGCTCTCGGCGGCGCGGACCGAGCAGTGCCACACATGCTTCTCCGGTGCTCGGCCCAGCCTCTTGGCCTGCTTGACGTGCAGGTCGAGATCCGCCACCAGGAGCTTCCTGACGGCGTCGGAGTCGTCGGCGCGGCCGGGATCCGGGGCGAAGCCGTCGAAAGACGCGACCAGGTGCGGGTCCGTGTGGCCCTTCGCCTTCTCCGTGTCGAAGAGGTAGCGGATCAGGCCGGCGGTGCTCTTGCCGCTGTTGATCTTCGCGATCAACGGACGGCCTTCTTGCTGACCGCCTGGTTCGCCGCCTGAGCGATGACCCGCACAGCCGCGCCTGCTGCGGTCAGGGTGTGCTCGGTCTGGGCGAGCAGGGCGCTGTCCCCGGGGTGCGGGTGGCCGCCGGAGTTGAGCTTCTTCGTGATCAGGTTGCGGCCGATGTGGGTGACCTGGGCGCGTAGCGCGTTGAGTTCGTCGATGTAGTCGTCCAGCGGGGTGCGCTGGCCGGGCAGGGCGAGGTCACCGTTCACGTGGGCCATGACGACGGCGCCGACGTAGTGGGCGGCGGCGATGTTCAGTGACTGGGCCATGCCGAGGATGTCGGTCTTCTCATCGACGCTGTAGCGGACGTCGACGCGCTCTTTGCGCTGCTCGTCTTGGCGCTCGCGGCGGCGGGCGACACGGTGAAGCGCGGCTTGATCAGCAGCACGCGGCAACGGCGACGGCACAGCGGCAGAGACAGCGATGCCGGCCGGTGTCTCCCGCTCGGGCTCCCCCTGGTGCCCGAGCCCCTCCGCCACCCCCGGGGCGGAGATTCCCCCGTTGGACCGGCCCTTGGACGGTCCAACGGCATACCTTGCTCCGCTGGTGCTGGTGGCTGTCATCTCCTGCTGCGAACGTTCCTTCTGCTCAGACGACTTCGGTGTCGTCGGCTCGTCGGGGGTGTGGTCGGGGTGGTGCGGGTGGTCGGTCACGAGCGGTTCTCCGAAAGTGGTCGGGGCAGGGCGGGCAGGTTCACAGGGACGGGCGGGCGGCTGCTGTGGTCAGGCGCGATATCCACAGCTGTGGACGGGGCGACGAGTGCGGGTGGCCGGCTGGTCGGCTGGTCGGCTGGTCGGGGTGACCGGAAGGGTTCCGGTCACCCCGTCGGGATTCCGGTCACCCGCTGTCCTGACCGGCCCCGGCCCCGGCTTCGATCTCGGGCCGGAGGATGTCCATCACCTCGGTCTGCCGCTCACTGCCGATCGTCAAGCCCCTGTCCTTGACGGCCTTCCGGAGAAGGGAGCGGCTGAGCTTGCCGTGCTCAGCGAGAGCGGTCCGGCCAATCTCCACAAGCTCCTCGACCGGCGCTTTCGCCGGACGGCCACCGCGCGGCTTGCTCTCCACCACCGGGGCCGGAGGTTCCGGCGTCTCGGCGGACGCGGCGGTCGGCAGGCCGGGAGGCTGTTCGGAAACCGTGTCCGGACGGGCTGCTGGTTGGTCGACGAGTTGGTGGATCTGCCGCATCAGGACACCGAAAGCGAGCAGGGCTGCGGTCGGGGGTACTGCGGCGACCACATAGTCGAGCAGCGGCACGGCGCCAGCACCTGCTGTACCGCTGACGCCTGCGACGTTGAGCGCGATGGAGCCGACCGATCCGGTGGCGGTCACGGCGATGGCCCATCCGTCGGTGACCCTGCGCAGACCGGCGCGGAGCATGAGGAGTTCGCCCGCGACGATGAACGCGTCCAGCGTCGCCGGCCACGCCCACTGACGGACGGGTGAACCTCCCAGCCCGTGCTTCCCCGCCACCTCGGCGAGATGCGCGTAGGACAGCCAGAACGCCCCGACGGTCAGGGCCACGATGACGACACCCGCAGCGGCGAGCGCGTACCGCTCAGCGGTGTGCTTCATCACCCCCTGGCCCTGCGTCGTCGCGATGGTGGTCTGGTGCCGGATGGTGGTGGGGCGGGGCAAGCGGGTCCTCCTGGGGTCGCGGTTGTCCGTCTTAGCCGTCTTGGCCGTTGCAAGCGCAGGTCAGGGCAGGGACGGCAGGTGCTCCGGTGTGGCGTCACGGCCGACGGCGGTGGCGTTTCCCCTGCCGTCCGGGCCGGGCGGGACGGGACTGTTGTGTCATGCCGTCCCAGCGCGCACCGCTGTGACCTGGGGTGATACGGCGGGGACGCGCGGGACGGCACAAGACGGATCCGGGCACGGTCCCGGTGGGGCGGCGTGGGTTTCATGATCGTGTTGCCGTCTTGGGGCCGGTTGCCGTCTTGTCCGCAGGGTGTGTGACCTGCGGGATTACGGCAGGGACGGCAGGGACGGCGGCCTGGGGTGCGGGCTCAGCCCGTGGTGGGCCCCACGCCGGGCGGTGGATCTACGGGGTGGACGGTGGGGCAGTAGCGCCGCCACGCGTCGAGGAACTTGTTGCGCATGTAGCCCTTGCGCTGGGTTCCGTCGGGCAGCCGGACGTTGCCCGGCTTGACGCCGAACTCCCGCAGCATGGACGCCAGATCCCGGGCGCTCAGCCCGTTGCGTCCCCATTCCGCCCACGGACTCTCGGCGTCCTGGCGGAGCCGGTGGAGGAGGTCGTCCGTCGGCAGGCTGTCGGGCTCGCGCTGGGCGGCGAAGATCTTGCGGATGTCGGCCAGGATCCGCGCTCCGCCAGGCTGGTCCTCCTCCGCTTCCACCTCGGTGGCGACCATCCTCACGCACGCCGTGCGGGCCAGGTTGGGCCAGGGCCCGGCGGCGAGGTCGGCGATGATGACCAATGGTTCCCAGGTGTCGGCGGCCCGGTCCTCCACCGGCATGCCCGGCTCCAGCTCTGCCGCCGTCTCCAGCAGCGGTCTGGCCCACGCGGCGAGCCTGTCGCGGAGATCGTGCAGGGCGGGGATGTCGCGGCGGGAGCGGAAGGGCTTGACGCTCTCGCCTTCCGCGCGGCGTCGCATGCGGACGACGACCGGCCGGTCCATGATCGTGTCGGGCAGGTCGCCGATCCCCGCGAGGGCCGCCATGGCGAAGGTGGCGAACTTGTGGGGCGTGTGGTCGTTGCCGACGACACGGGTGACGTACCGGTTGCGCTGGTGACCGGCGTTGAGCAGACCGCGCATCTCCTCGTTCTTCTCCGCCTGCTTCGGCGTGCCGAAGATGGTGTCCGCCTCGTCCACCAGGAGCGTGGGCGGCTCCTCGGTGATCGACCGGAAGATCGCCGCCGGGGTGGTGTTGATGGTGAGCATCGGCTCGTGGACCGTCTCGGTCAGCACGTCCAGCAGCCGCGATTTGCCGCACCGCTTCGCCGGCCCCACCACGGCCAGACGCGGCGCGTGCTGCCAGGCGGGCTGCAGATGCGTCGCCGCCACCCACAACGTCACCGCGTCCAGAGCCTCCACAGAGGGCAGGATCACGAACTTCGCTATCTGGCCGCGTAGTTCATCCAGCAGCGCCGAGGCGGTCGTCGGCTCGGGATCTGGTTCCGCCCTCTGGGCCGACTGGCCCGCCGAAGCGGCGTCAGTCGCTCCGTCGCTGGCATGCTGGCCGGGGACGGCTACGGGCGGCCACGACGGCCTGCTGAGCGTGGAATGGGGCTCGGCTTGGGGCTGTTCCACCGGGCGGCTCCTTCTCTGGCGGTGGCGGGCCTTCACGCCCTTGCCGCCGGGTTGACTCACGGACCGCTCGGGGCCGCTGTGGCCTTGGGCGTTGCCGCGCCGGAGGGCCACTCCGTTTCCCGAGGGAACACGGACCGTACGTCCACGCCCGGCAACAGTCCAGCGTTTCTGTGTCAGCTCAACGCAGAACCGTCTGCTACGTTGCCGCCCCTTCACGCCGCCAGCCCCAGCAGACCCAGCAGATCCGCCCTCACGACCCGGTACGCCTTACCCAGCCGCAGAACCCTGCACGGGTACTCGCCCCGCTTCGCCAGCTCATACCCCTTGCTCCGACCAAGCCCCAGAGCACGGTTGCTTGTATCCAAGTCAACCGCCACCGGCAGAGCGAGCAGCTCCTCCCGGCTCATCAACTTCGAACCCTTCAACCGGCCGTCGGCCGCGTCTTCGCGCATACGGTGCGCCCCTTCTCAGTACAGCCCTCGGCGAACGCGGCAATCACGTCCGACTCCAGGCGACACCAACAAGGATCCTCAAGCTAATGTGTCTACATGACACAACACGGTGTGGATGCTGATGAGGACAACTTCCCGGAATGGGTGGACCGCGTCCAGGCGAACGTGGCCGGCGAAGTCCGGCGCAGGAGAAAGGAGAAGGGCTGGAGCGCGCAGGAACTCGCCGACGAGTGCGAGCGGCTGGGGCACCCCATCCCGCGCAACGTGATCGCCAACATGGAATCCGGACGCCGCGCGAGCCTTCCGCTGGTCGACGTCATGGTCCTGGCCGCCGCCCTCAAGACCTACCCGGGCTGCCTGATCTTCCCCGTCGGCTACGTCGAAGAGACCCAGGAACTGCCCTTCCAGTCCCTCGTGCCCACCTGGGACGCCCTGCGGCGCTTCACCGGCGAGGAAGACGTGTCGGATTACGACGCAGGGCTGGTACCCGACTTCGAAGCCCACACCAGCCTCGTCCACACCGCCACCGCCGCACTCGAAGAAGAAGAACAGGCCCGCTTCGCCGCCAAGACAGCAACGAGCCGCGCCGAGAAGGAAGAAGCCGAACGCAGACAGACCACCTACGGAGACCAGGCCATCTCCGCCAAGTACACGCTGCGCTACCTCCGCCGCGACCTCCGCGACGACGGGGCCACCCCGCCCGACCTCTCATCCGCGCTGGGCGACGTCGACATCCCCGAAACCATGACCAGCACCAACACGACGCCGGAGGACCGCCTTTGAAGGGCTCCACACACCGCCGCTGCTACTGCCGCGACCCCAGGACCGGCAGACCGCTCGGCAAGAAGTGCCCCCAACTCACCAGCCGCAAGCACGGCTCCTACTCCGTACGCCAGGAACTCCCGCCCCGCCAGGACGGCACCCGCCGCTCCTTCAACCGCGCCGGATACGACACCCTCAAAGCCGCTCAGGCCGACCTCGACCACGTACGCGCGCTTCTCGGCCTCGCCGACACGGACGACCCCGAGGGCATCCATCTCATCGCGGAGATGCTGTCCGACGTCAGCCGCGACAAGCTGCCCCTCCCCGACGTGGAGGAGACCCGGCGTCGCCTCAACGCCGGCCAGGACCTCGCCGGCAGCCTCACCGTGAGCGAGTGGCTGGACCGGTGGCTCGCGGGCAAACGCATCCGGAAGTCGGGCGTCAGCCGCTACGAGACCGACGTCCGCGTCCACCTCAAGCCCCACATCGGCGACCGGCGCCTCGACCGGCTGCGCGTGAGCCACCTCGGCGAGATGTTCACCGCCATCACCGACGCCAACGCCAACGCCGACATCCTGGAGCAGAACGCCCAACGGCGGTCGGCGGTCGAGGAACTGGCGACCGTGCCATGGAAGGGCACGGAGAACCGGGCCCGCCGCAAGGTCATGAAGACGGCGATCGACGCGATGCCGGGCTTCCGCCGTATCACCGGGCCGTCCACGCGCCAGCACATCAAGGCCACGCTCCGCGCCGCCCTGAACGACGCGATCGGCCAGCAGATCATCACGTTCAACCCGGCCGCGCATGTGGAGATCGATCCCGTCCGCAAGCCGAAAGCCCTGGTCTGGACCGATGAACGGGTTGCCCGGTGGCAGCAGACCGGCGAGAAGCCCTCCCCCGTCATGGTCTGGACTCCCGAACAGACCGGCGCCTTCCTCGACTTCGTCGCCGCAGACCGGCTCTACGCAATGTGGCACCTCATCGCCTTCCGCGGCCTCCGACGCGGCGAGGCGTGCGGACAGCCCTGGTCGGAGACCAACCTCGACCGGCACACCCTCACCGTCTCCGGCCAACTCGTCCAGGACGGCTGGGACGTCGAGGCGTCCGAACCGAAGACCGACAGCGGCTTCCGCGTCGTAGCCCTGGACGACGACACCGCCGGCGTGCTGGAACGGCACCGCAAACAGCAGAAGACGGACCGCGCGGAATGGGGAACAGCCTGGGTCGAGACCGGCCTCCTCTTCACCCAGGAAGACGGCTCCTGGCTTCACCCCGGCAAGGTCACCGACCTCTTCGAACGACTCGTCGCCGCCTCCGGCCTTCCCCCGATCCGGCTGCACGACCTCCGCCACGGCGCCGCCACCCTCATGCTGGCCGCCGGCATCGACATCAAGATCGTGTCCGACACCCTCGGCCACAGCGACACCCGCATCACGCGCGACATCTACCAGAGCGTTCTGCCCCACGTCGGCAAGAACGCCGCCGAGGCCACCGCCAAGCTGGTCCCCCTCCAACGCAAGGCCGAGGCCGAGGAAGCCTCCCGCAAGGAGGAGAAAGCCCGGAAGAAGGCCCGGCGCGCCAAGAAGGCCCAGGCCAGAGGCAAGAAGAAGACGAAGCGGAAGAAGCCCGGGAACTAGGTCCCGACGACCCTCCGCTCACGCAAGCCCTCCCCCGGCACCCCGGCCGTGTGACGCGCCATGCTCCGAGCAACAGAAGACCTCAGGTCAGTGACTATCTGATCTGAGGTTTCTAGGAACCACCCTCGGGCTTCGAATCGAAGACCTACACATTACGGAGGCTGCGAGATCATCCTGGGCGGTGCCTCAAAATACCCACTTCCCCGTCAGCAAGGCAGGTCTGCGGGAAACTCCAAGCACGCCTTAGTCCCGCCCCCGCGGCGGCACACAGGTACGTTCAGTGAAGAACCAAACCCCCTTGGAGCAGGTTGCTCCCAGAACCCGGCCCTTCTCCCGAAGCCAGGGATAGCGGCCTTGCAACTCCGCGAAGTTGTCATTCGTCACGACCATCGCACCCGATTCGTCTGCGATGACTGCCACGAGGGCATCGCCCTTGCCCTCGGTACCGGCTGGCGGCTGAATGACGTCTCCCTTGCTGAGAGCGGCCGCCACGGCTTCTCGTTCCGCATCCGCGACCTTGTGTCGGAAGCTGGCGTCGACCACAACATGAATGTCGGCCTCGGGGTACTTCGTGGCCAGCGCCGCCCGCGCGACCTGGAGCTGAGAGAAACTCGGGCGATCGCCGTCCTCGTAGACCCCCGGGCGGACCGGTGCATGACCAATCCAGGCAAGGTTGGAGCCGTCCACGACCAGAGTGTGCGGACCGCCGTCGAGCGTTGTCGGCGGCGCCTTCGGAGGAGCGGGAACGGGGTGGGCACCTGCGGCCAAGGCGGTCGACTTGAGGAAATCCGGATTCACGCTGCCCTTCAGCAGGCGGTCCAACTCCTTCCGGACCTCGGGCGTGGGGCCGCCCGAACCGAAGCTCTCGACCTCCTGGTTGACCACAATCTCGCCCGTGTGCTCCAGGGTGGCTTTGACATGGAGCAGGCCATTGGAGTCGTACGTGTACTCCAAGTCAAAGCGAGACTCATCACTGACCCGCGGCATGGGGTAGGTGAGGGTGAGCTCTGTGAGCTGCACGTTGTCGCGGTGGGCGAGTTCCTTGTCCGGGTCGCCCTCCCAGATCTCCACGGAGAGCTTCCGCGCGTGGTCCTGATGGGGCGTGTAACTCTTACGCTCCTTCCAGGGCAGCGGCGAGTTCCTAGGGATGATCTGGCTGAACCGCTTGCGTCCTGAGGAATCCTTGACCATTGTGCCGAGCGCATGGCTGGTGGCGACCTGGATGACCCCCTCGGTCTCACCAGCGAGTACCGCCGCCGCGATCGAGGCGCCGCGTGCGACCGCTGTCATCGGGTCGCAGAGCTCTGTGGGCACAGGCTCCATCTGGAGTGCTTCGGCGACGGCGGCCCGCACGCTGGGGATCTGACTCGTACCGCCGATCATGAGGATCTCGTCCACGTCGAGCGGGGCCATGTGCAGGTCCCTCAGGCACTGTTCCACCGGCCCGAGGGCGCGGTCGACAAGGTCGCCGATCGCCTCCTCCAGCTCGCCCTGGCGAATCTCGACTCCAACGCCGTCGGGGGTGATCACTGTCACGAACGGCTGGGAGGAGAGTAGGATCTTGTTCCGCTCCACGTCTAGGCGGAACTGCCGCTCCTGTGCCGGACTCCAGGCCCTGCGCGCGGGCGCCCGTTCGAGGACGAGTTCGCGCAGCCGCCGGTCGATCTCCAGACCACCAAGCTCCGTCACTCCGCGTGACGCACGCTCCTCGAAGAAGCCGTCCGAGTAGTCGAGCACGGTCACGTCGATGGTGCCACCGCCCCAGTCGAAGACCAGGATCTGGGAGTCTTCGCGAAAGTCGTGGACGTACGAGATGGCGGCCGCTGTTGGCTCGTTCAGCAGGGCCTGGACCTCGATGCCGGCGAACCGCGCCGCTGCCCTGGTTCGGTACCGGGCGGCGCCCGTCGCGTTGGCGGGCACCGTGATGACGGCGCGGTCGATGGCGGTGAGGTTGTGCTGAGCGCCGTCGCGCATCGCGGTAAAGACGCCCGCCGCGACGGTGGTCGCAGCGAAGCGTCTGCCCTGGATGGTCACGTACTCGTCACTCTTGAGGAGTCGCTTACAGGCTTCGGCCGCCTCCTCGGAGCGGAGCTTGGCCTCCCAGCCGAACAGAGGGCCGCGCCGAAGCGAGCTGACACCCACGACCGAGGGAAAGAGCTGCTCGAACCCTGGCCGGCGCCAGTCGGCGTCGATGTGGTGGGCATCGAGCGGCAGTACCTCGACGTCGTCGCCCTGCCACTGGGCCACGACGGAGTTGGTCGTACCGAAGTCAATTCCTGTAGAGGTCACTTGGCATCGTCTCCCCGCATGTCCACGGCGCTGGTCCCGTCCTGCTCCGGCAGGGTTCTCGGGGCTGGGACGCGACGAAGTTGGCCGGCGAGCAGCAGCTTATCCATCGCCTGATCCACGTAGGCTGGCCGGACCAACTCGAAGCCGTCGCCCTCGCCCTCGACGACGACGAAAAGTTCCTGCTCGTCGGCCTCCTCGACTACACGGACCCCCATGTCGATGAGGGAGGCACGTACCGCCCGGCGGATGGCCTTCGCCCCCTGTTCGGGCGTGCTCGCGAGGAGGTCGGTCTCGACCAGCCGCGCGATGTGCTCGTCCCGCGTCCGGAATGCCTCAAGAACGCCCTGCCTCAGCGCCGCGGTGACCGTAGCGGTAGTGGGGCGGGCTTCCTCCGGAAGCTGCGAGATCAGCTCCGTGGCCCGTTCAGTGAATCGGGCAAGGAGCTCCGCCGGATGGAGGAGTTCCTCCGGCCTGAGGGTCCGCAGATTCATGTCCGCCACGAACTCCTGTTTCTCCTTGCGGCGGATCCGCCCCGTGGGCTTCTTGGCCTGTCCGGCCGCGTTCGGGCTGCTCTTGCGGCGTTCGGACTTGCTACTCATGAAGTCGTCCTGTGGTGGTGATCGGGGCGCCGGGGCGCGGTCAGCAGAGTGGGGAGAAGGTCGGCGATCGCACGGTCACGTACCGCCGCAAGGTCTGCGGCGGTACGGTGTGTGGTCCGGCGCGGCATTGCGGCGGGCCTCGGCGTCAGGGAGCTCGGTCTCACCGTGGGCAGTTGCAGGGATGCGGGATCCAGCGGCAGTACGAAGAAGTCGGACCAGTCCTCGGTCCGCTCGGCCTGCTCGATCCGTCGCATCGCCCAGTTGGCCTGCGCCGCCAGGTCGAGGTCGTCTCGGTCGGCCCGCCTGCGCTCGCGCCACTGGTGCTTCCACTGCTCACTCTTGTGCGGCAGCCCCAGCTCCAAGTACGGATTGGCGGGCTGATCCCGGTCGTTGCGCTTGGTACCCCGCCGACTCTCCAGCAGAGCCAGATTTCCCTCGACCCGTCGGTCGGTTCGAGCGACGCGCGCCAGCGAGACGTAGGCGAGGTCGAGATCGTCATCGAGAAGGGCGAGGTAGGCGAACATGTTCCACGCCTCGGCCGCCTGATCGGCCGGCGCGCCGTCGTGATCGACCAGCTTGTCCACCTGCGCCTGAGCCTTCTTTCTCTCGCCCTGGCAGATGAGGTCGTAAGCGTGCCTCAGCGCAACGAGGGCGTAGAACGGTCCTCGTGTCGGTTTAACTGCGGCTCTCGGCTCCCACAGGGCGCACATCAGCCGCCACAGTCCCCGGTCGGTGGGGATGTCCGGGTCCCAGGAGCCCGTCATAGCGCCATCCCGCACCTTGCGCAGGCGCAGCAACAGCTCGCGAGGCAGCAGCTTTTCGAGTTCCTTGAGGACGTCCGTCTCACCATCTGTGGCGCGCAAGAGCAGGTCGTACAGGCTGCCCGGCGCCGGCTGGATCGGCTCGCCCGCCAAAAAAGCCTCCCGCTCGCCCGGCTCGTCCCAACCTAGCGAGTGGGCGAGATTGGCGTCCGTGTTCTCTGGTGCGAGCCTGGCGCGCAGGTAGTTCTGTTCGCCGACGTCCGTCCGCAGGGTCCACGGCTTATGACCGCGGTTCAGCACGCCTGCCTCGATAAGGTCGTCTATGACGCCGAGGGGCGCCCAGGGGACGATGGCCCCCAGATGGTGCGTAGTCAGCTCCTCCAGGTTTCGCCGGACAAGGGCCTGCTGAAGCGCGAAGGCACCAGTGGGGTCCTCTTCGGCATCGCGAGGGAGGCCGGCCGCAGGAACCGCGCCCGCGATGACCGCGAGGCGGCGCTCACCGGCCGGGGAGAGCCAGGGCAGACCGGCCTCGTGGACGATGGAGAGCATGGCAGCGGTCTGCGTGACGGCGCGGCTCGGTTCGGTAGCTTCGAGCAGTGCCTTGACAGCGCGGAGTAGTTGGGGTGTCGGCTGTCCGTCTAGAGACGCGCGAATGGTGTCGGCGCTCCACCGCAGGGTTTCGTCCTCGGCGTCCATGGACTGCAACAGCCCCCGCAGCATGTCCTCGACACGAGCCACTGCCTCCGCACCGAAGACCCCCGCCCTGCGCCACTTGCGCAGCGCGAATCCGTCGACCACGCCCCCTGGACCGGTAACTGCGGCAGAGCGGCGGGCGGACCGGCGCTCCCGCCACGCCTCGACCATCTTAGCGCGCGTCATCGACTCCGTAACCGGCGGTTCCCCCGCGCCGAATCCGCCGCCCAGCAGATCGGCCGAAGCGTCCTCGTCCCCCATGCGCCCCCCGCTCGACTCCCGCGCTCGAAAACTCCGTCGTATTTTGACAGGTCTTCTCGCGCTGGCGGCAGTGCTCTCGCTAGGACACGATGTGCCGCGCGCCCGGCCCCGCCCAACTCCCGTCGACGCGCCAGGCGAGGAGCACGCTGAAGGCACCATCGACCGCGTCGGCCACCCATGTCTCCGTGGGTCCGCCGCCCAACACGATGACAAGGAATTCCGCTTGGCCCTCCGTACGCAGATGGGACACCTCCATGAGGTGGAGCACCGACTCGCGGATAGTCGGGTACGTGCTGTCCTCACTGCCCAGTACGTCAAAGAGCACGGTGCCATCAGCCCGCGTGCACCAGGCGTCCACGAAGGAGCTCTCCCCGACCTCCGGCGCGCTGTCGTAGAGGTCGGCGAGCAGGCGGTGCCGGAGCGCTTCGTGTGACCGGTCCGCCCGCGCCGCCATCGTGCGCGCGGCCACCAGGCGTTCCAGGCTGCGGCTCACCTCCGTCGGCCGCTCCTCCTCCGCCCGTTCCTCTTCGGCGAGTTGGAGTGCCGGTTCGGTGGTGGACATGGTCGCCCTTCGGGGCTCGGGGAGAGAGTCGGGGAAGGCCGGCGATCTGCGGTGTACGTCCGCGCCGGGTTCACGCACGGTAAGCAGAGAACGACCGTCGGTTGAGAGCCGCCACTGGAAGCGGCTGCCTTCGACGATGACACAAGTCTCGGATAACTCGATGCCCGCGGTCCGCAGATCATCGGCAAGCGCTCCACACATAGCGCGTACGAAGGCTTCATCGGCCACACCGCGGATATGCCCCACCCGCTCGTACCCGGCGCAGGCCGAGGCGGTGGCGTGCACCGCTCCTGCGTCGAGCAGGCGGACCGGTTCTCCGGCACTGAGCGGCGGTCCACTCTCCCGCACCAACGCAGTCAGCATCGATCTCCGCGCGGCCCGGGCGTCCTTACCTACCCGAGACGCGACACCCGCCTCGAACTGCGCGAAGCTCCGCTCCGCGTGCACCGAGTCGTAGCCTGCGATGGTGTCGGCCTCGGGACTGAGCACGATGCGGAATCCCGCGAGGTCCAGCACCCAGGTGCCGTCTGCGGCACGCAGGTGCCGGGCCCGCTCAACGAACGGGACCAGCATGGCGTGCAATTCCACCGCCGCTTCTGGCAGGCCGCCCCGGTGCCGCATGACGAAGGTCCCGCATGCCCCCGAGCTGACCCGCGCGGCGGCACACTGCCGCGCGTCGAGGTGGAGACGGCCTTGTTCCCGCGCTCCGGCGAGTGGGGCAAGGTGCCGGGGCTTGGCCACGAGCACCGGTTCAGCGGTACGGAAGCCCCCGCAGGGGGCCGTCCTGCACCACTTGTCCGCGTGGTGAGTGGAGTGGAGGCATGGAGTTCCGTCGGCGAAGTACCGGCTGCAGCGGCTCGCCGCGGGATCCTCCGCGTCACGCGGTGAGAGAGCGGAAGTGGAAGTGGGCGCGGGACGCCGGTCCGGGCCGCCGATCTGCGAGGGCAGGGGCAGGGCGTGGACGATGGTCAGCGACTGGGTACACCGCGTCAGCGCCACGTACAGGTGGCTCAGCCCAACGGAGTCGCCTGCGACGATCCCAGCAGGTTCCACCACGACGACGTGGTCGAATTCGAGGCCCTTCGCATCAGCCGGGGTGAGGACGACGAGGTTTTCAAGACCCTTCAGACCGAGCGCGAGTACCACGTCGCTGCCCCATATACCGCCCGACGGCACGATCACGCCGATCGAGCGTTCGTCCGCTCCGTCAGGCGCGCTCGCACGTAGCCGTGCCACGGCCTCGGCGGCCAGAGTGGCCGCTTCCGCTCCCTGGACCACGGCGACGTGCGTACCCGTGTCGCGCACCGAGTCGGGCACGGCCACGCCGGGCGCGCAGTGCTCACCCAGCCGGGCCACGAAGTTCATGACCTCTCCCGGTACACGGAACCCTGTGAGCAGCTCGGTGACCCGCCATCCATCGCGGCCGGCGAGCACCTTCCCGAGCCCGCCCCAGTCCTGGTAGAGGTACGGCCCGGTCGACTGCGCGAGGTCGCCGAGCACCGTCATCGAACCGCTGGGACAGCGGCGTGCCAGGGCTCTGGCCTCCATCGGCGTAACGTCCTGTGCTTCGTCGATGACCAGATGCCCGTACACCCTCTGGGGGCGCCCGGTCAGTAGGTACTCCAACTCATCCAGAAGTACCAGGTCTTCGCGGCTCGGCTCGGTCCGTGAGCGCGCCGTACGGCTACCTGGACCGGCCCCCGGGCGAGGTGCGGTAAGCAGGTCCTGTTCAGCGGCAGACAGCCTGCCCTCGGCGGCACGGCCGAGGGCGGACCCGCCGGTAAACAGGCCCCGTAGCACGTCCTGGGCCGCAAGGTTGGGGCAGATCCGCTTGAGGAGGCGTACGACGGGGCGGGCTCTGGCCGTCTCGGCCAGGTAGTCGATGTCGGCGGGGCCGGGCAGGAGCCCGACGTAGACATCGGTCAGGTGCTGCGTGATCCGCTGTACGCACCGCTCCCGGCGCACCAGGTAGGGACCGTCGCCGGCCAGTGCCGCACCAGCGATCTCCGCTATCTCCTCGACAGGGACAACGACTTCACGGCGGTTCAGCTCAAAGGTGAAGACTGGCCCACCCACCAGGGCGGTCAACCGTTCCGCCGAGCTCGTCGTCTCGCAGTCGACGGCCCTACGCAGTATCTCAGCCATCCTTGGATGGGCCTTCAGCTCGGCGACCGGACGGGGGTCTCGGGGCGAAGCGGCCGCCGACCAGAGCGCTGACAGTTCGACCACTGACACGTCGTCGCTGCCAAGTTCAGACAGAGTGACGCCCACGTAGTTGAGGAATCCCCGATTGGGGCCGATGACAAGAATTTCCTTGGCTGCTCGGTGCTTGTTGTCCAGAAGCCAGGTCACGCGGTGCAGGCCGACCGCCGTCTTACCCGTGCCCGGACCGCCCTGGATCACGAGTGCGCCCGTAGGCTCCTCCGCCACGAGCCGGAGCTGCTCCCGCTGGATGGTCTCAACGATGTCGTGCATCGAACCGTCGCGCGCACGGTCCATCTCATCAAGGAGCGGATCACGCCACTCCGGTTCCTCAGCCTCCTTGTCCGGCGCGGGGATGGCGACCGGTACCACCGAATTCGCTGGTACCACTGGCAGTTCCACTTCCGATCCGTGGAGATCGAGATAGCGCTTCACCACCTGCTGATCACAGATGATCTGCCGCAACAGCAGCACCTGTCCCGGATCCCGCCCGCTGGTTAGCCGCCAGTTCACCGCAGCCGGTGAACTCCAGGAGACCACAAGGGGATTCAGCTGTTCGTCCCGCACCACGCGGCGCCCCACGTAAAACGTCTCACGGCCCTCGCCCTCGTCGACGTCGGCCCTCATGAAGACGAGAGACTTTCCTCCGATGTCGAGGGCCGCCACCTCCCGCTCCCAGGTCCGCCGGGCATCGATGGAGTCCTTTCCGCTGGCCGCGGCGTCGAGACCGCTCAGCTCCGACGCCTCCAGCCGGGCCTGCTCGAGACAGGAATACGCGTGGTCGACCGCGCGCTGTTCAGCAGCGAGCACAGTTGCGCGTCGAGAGCGCTTCGACATCCTCGCTCTTCCCCTCCCTCCGCGTGCAAGCGCAACGGGGCCGCGAGCACGACGGATTGTCCCACCGTAGATGCGCGTTGATCGTGACTCCGCGCTGCCGCAGGAGGATTCGCTCTGACCGGCTCCCCACGACAGCGGGCTTCACAGCCCTGTCGGGATCGGCTTGAAGCACAGGGAATCTACCGACCTCCTGGGCGGGCAGGGCCTTTGGCAGCAAGGCAGGCAGATCGCGCCCATGCCTTTAGGAGCTGAAGACCCTCCTCCTAAACGCCAAGGGCGCGGTCCCCGACGCTATACAGTCGGGCTGCGCACGTGGCTGACGGTCGGCGCTCACTCAGCCTTCCTCGTCGCGACCCTCCTCGTCCCAACGCCGACGGCGCGCTCGCTCGGCGATCCCGCTGGAGAGCTTGCCCTTCACCGAGCTGGCCCGGTCAAGGGTCTCGTTGCCGAGGCTTCTGGCGGCAACGACGCCCTTTGCTCCTGCCCCGAGCGCCTTGTCCCTCGCCTCCGCGGCGGCGTCCACCCATCGCCTCGCCTCCGATGACCGGCGACCAGACTCAATCCCGAGGCGCTCGTGGAAGTCATGGACACCGGCCGCGACATGGTTGCTCGACTGAACCACGGCCGGGGACTTGGTCGGGTGCAGCAGTACCTTCGCGTTGGCCGCGCCGGCAACCGCATTCATCCTGGCCACCAGACGCTCGGTGCTCCGCAAGATAAGTTCCTGCCGGTCCTGCCGGGCAGCCTTCAGTCCAAGACGATGCCCGTTCAACTCTTCCGGAGACGCGTCCAGCACCCGGTCGAGTTCGAGCACGGCGATCGCATCCTGCAGTTGGAAGCAGCGAGCCAGAACAGCGAGCCACTCCCGCACCACGGACTCAGCTTCCCTGGCTGTCGTTGCGAGATCACCGATCTTCGCCTTGCGTTCCATCTTCTCCGCGAGTGCGTCGAGTTGACGCAATGTATACGCCTGGGTTTCTGCGATCATCGCCGGCGCGGTCTGCACCTTCGACCACGTGACCTCGTCGACCCCGCGCCTCTTCTCGCGGACAGTCATGGCCTCCTCGATGACAAAGCCCACTCCGATCATGCGGGCCAACACGGCGTCCTTCTGGGCTCGCAGCACGTCATCGACCTTCGCGTCGATCGTGGCGAGGTAGTCGGTGATCTCGTCCATGCTCTGTTGCATCGCAACCTGCGACATGATCCGCGCAGCGCCAGCAAGATTGGCCGGGTTGGTCAGAAACGACCGGGGCCCCCTGACAAATTCGACGAACCCCCCGACCTGGCCCTTCTTCGCCTTCACCACTCCTGTGCTGAGCCCCGTCTTCGAGCTTTCCCTCAGTCCGTACTTCTTAACTTGTTGTGCCGACTCCCGGGTCAGCTTCACCCAGCGCCCCGAGCCGGCAGCAATCTCGGAGCCCTCCTGCGCAAGCGCAGCCGCGGCACCGACGACGGACCTGAGCCGTTGCAGTCCGAGGTCCTTGGACGACAGCCCCTCCGATACGAGGAAGCGTTCGACATCCGCCGCATTCCCGATCACCGCCAGTCCATCACCGTCACTGATCAGCTGAATCTCGTTGTCCATCGCCCGCTCCTGAAGTGGCCTCTCGCCGTCGAGAGTAGCCGGGGATGGGCCAATTCGCCTTGCTTTGGCGGTTGTTGAGTGATCAGTGGATTCCCGGAGCCGGGCGACCCTCCAGGGCAATCCGGAATGCGTTGAGGGGCCTTCCAGCGCATGGCCGACCTCCTACGGCCCCGTCGGTCGGGGTCAGCTCATCAGTGCCATGTGTATGCGAATGAGGGCGGGCGGCGTCGGTCTGGTGAGCCTGATCCTTCGCGACGTGCCAGCGAGCGGCGGCGATCGTGGCCCAGACGAGGGCGGCGAGCAGTGCGGCCAACGCACTGCTGTCGGGGTCGGTGACGGTCTGGGCAATGGCGCAGGAAGCGGTGCGCAGGGTGGGGGGCGGCCTTCCCCGTCCTTGTCCGGCATTTGGTGGCGTGCGGGACAGCAGCTCGGATCCCGTCCTCCAGCCGCTGCTGGCTGGTCTCCTGCCGATCCGGCTGCACGGCCTCCGCCACGGCGCGGCCATGCTCATGCTCACCGCCGGCATCGACGTGAAGATCGTGCCGGACACCCTCGGCCACAGCGACACCCGCATCACCCGCGACATCTGCCAAAGCGTCCTCCCCCACGTCGGCAAGCACGCCGCCGAAGCCACCGCCAAGCTGGTCCCCCCTCCAGCGCAAGACCAAGGAGGAGAAAGCCCGCAAGGCCGCCAAGAAGGAGAAAGCTCGGGCCAAGGCCAGGAAGAAGGGCAAGCGGAAGAAGCCCCAGAAGTAGATCATCCGCCGCTCCGCTCACGCATCGCTCACGCAAGCCCCTCCGAGGCGTCCCAGCCGTGCGTCCCGACGCGCCCCAACCGCCCCCGGAAAAAGCAAAAGCCCCAGATCACGGCGAGTGAGTTCTGGGGCCTTCACAGAGCCGCCTTCGGGATTCGAACCCGAGACCTACGCATTACGAGTGCGTTGCTCTGGCCAACTGAGCTAAGGCGGCAAGCTGCGGAGTTGTCTGTCCGCGCACGGTCAGGTTCGCATCAGCAGCGGCGCCAAGTCTACAGGGTTCTTGGGGGTGCCCCGCACCAGTCCCCGGGTGGGGAGGGGGGTGTGGTCAGCACTTCTTGCCGTTCTTCGGTGGGGTGCCTTCGATGAGGTACGTGTTGATCGCCGTGTCCACGCAGTCGCTGCCGCGGCCGTACGCCGTGTGGCCGTCGCCGTCGTAGGTCAGCAGGACTCCCGAGGAGAGCTGGTCGGCCAGGGATTGGGCCCACTTGTACGGGGTCGCCGGGTCGCGGGTGGTGCCGACCACGAGGATCGGGGGTGCGCCCTTCGCCTCGATGCGGTGGGGGGTGCCCGTCGCCTTCGTCGGCCAGTAGGCGCAGTTCAGCGAGGCCCAGGCCAGGCCCGTGCCGAAGACCGGGGATGCCTTCTGGAAGGAAGGCACCGCCTTCTCCACCTGGGCGGGTTCGGTGTAGGCGGGCGGCAGGTCCAGGCAGTTCACCGCCGCGTTGGCGTACATCAGGTTCGTGAACGAGCCGTCGCCCTCGCGTTCGTAGTAGCTGTCCGCCAGGGCGAGGAGCCCGGAGCCGTCGCCGTCCATCGCGCTGCTGAGGGATTCGCGGAGGCCGGGCCAGGCGGACTCGTCGTACATGGCGTTGATCACCCCCGTCGTCGCCAGGGACTCGCCCAGTTTGCGCGGCTCGCCGGTCGGGATCGGTTGGCCGTCGAGGTCGTTGAAGAACGCCTTCATGCGACGGCCCGCGTCGGACGGCGATCCCGTGCCCAGGGGGCAGTCCGGCTGCTTGACGCAGTCGGCCGCGAACGCCTCGAAGGCGGTCTCGAAGCCCGCCGTCTGGTCGCGGTTGAGTTCGGCGGCCGGCAGTGAGGGGTCCATCGCGCCGTCGAGGACGAGGCGGCCGACGCGGGTGGGGAAGAGTTCGGCGTACGTGGCGCCGAGGAACGTGCCGTACGACGCCCCGACGTAGGCCAGCTTCTTGTCGCCCAGGACCGCCCGGAAGATGTCCATGTCGCGGGCGGCCTCGACGGTGGAGACGTGCCGGAGCACCTCGGCCGAGCGCTTCTCGCAGCCTTGCGCGAGCTTCTTGTAGGAGTCCGCCAGGAGGTTCCGCTCGGCCGTGTCGTCGGGTGTCTGGTCGACCTGGGTGTAGGCGTCCATCTCCTTGCCCGTGAAGCATTCGACGGGCGCACTGCGGGAGACTCCGCGCGGGTCCATCGCCACCATGTCGTACCGAGCGCGGACCGGGGCCGGGTAGCCGATGCCCGCGTACCCCTGGAGGTAGTCGATGGCCGAGCCGCCGGGACCGCCGGGGTTGACCTGGAGGGAGCCGAGGCGCTTGCCGGGGCCGGTGGCCTTCGTGCGGGCGACGGCGAGCTTGATCTCGGTGCCGTCCGGCTTCTCGTAGTCGAGCGGCGCCTTCATCGTGGCGCACTGGAAGTTGGGGACACCGCAGTCACGCCAGTTGAGCTTCTGCCCGTAGTACTTCTTCAGGTCGGCCGGCGCCCCTGACTGCGCCGACGCCGTGCCGGACGACGACGAAGAACCACCGGAAGTGCAGCCGGACACGAGCAGTACGGCCGCTGCGAGCCCGGTGGCGGAGAGACGGAAGGGGCGCCTGAAGTCCATTCGAGGAGCCTAGCCGTCGCGCGGTGACTGTCCCTTTTCTGTGTCCGTACGGGTGACTCCCCGGAGGTGACACCCCCGCCGGGCGGCAGAGTCGGCTCAGCCCGCCCGCAGCGACACCGTCATCGCCTCCACCGCCAGCAGCGGCGCCACATTGCGGTCGAGCGCCTGGCGGCAGGCCACGATGGCCTCTATCCGGCGCAGCGTGGCCTCCGGGGTCGACGCTCCCGCGATCCGGTCGAGCGCGTCCCGTACGTCCTCGTTGGCCAGGCCGATCCGCGAGCCGAACTGGATCGCCAGGACGTCCCGGTAGAAGCCCGTCAGATCGGTGAGCGCCAGGTCGAGACTGTCCCGCTGCGTACGGGTGGAGCGGCGCTTCTGCCGGTCCGCCAGGTCCTTCATGACGCCCGCCGTACCGCGCGGCATCCGGCCGCCCGGCGCGGCACCGAGAGCGGCCTTCATGTCCTCGGTCTCCTTGACGTCCACGTCCTCGGAGACCTGCTTCGAGTCCTCCCCCGCCGCGTCGATGAGTTCCTGGGCGGCCCGGAGGCAGCCGCCGATGTCCGCGACGCGCAGCGGGACCTTGAGGACGGTGGCCCGGCGGGCGCGGGCCCGTTCGTCCGTGGCGAGACGGCGGGCGCGGCCGATGTGCCCCTGGGTGGCACGCGCGGCCGCGGCGGCGGCCTCCGGCTCGATGCCGTCGCGCCTCATCAGGACGTCCGCGACCGCGTCCACGGGGGGCGTACGGAGCGTGAGATGGCGGCAGCGGGAGCGGATCGTGGGCAGGACGTCTTCCAGGGAGGGGGCGCAGAGCAGCCAGACCGTACGGGGCGCGGGCTCCTCGACGGCCTTCAGGAGCACGTTGCCCGCGCCCTCCGTAAGACGGTCGGCGTCTTCGAGGACGATGACCTGCCACCGTCCGACGGCCGGGGAGAGCTGGGCCCGGCGGACCAGCTCCCTGGTGTCCTTGACACCGATGGAGAGCAGGTCGGTGCGGATCACCTCCACGTCGGCGTGCGTACCGATCAGGCTCGTGTGGCAGCCGTCGCAGAACCCGCAGCCGGGCACACCGCCCAGCGCGCGGTCCGGGCTGGTGCACTGGAGGGCGGCGGCGAAGGCCCTGGCCGCGGTGGAACGGCCGGAGCCCGGCGGGCCGGTGAACAGCCACGCGTGCGTCATCTTCGTCGCCTCGGGCGGCGGGGTGCCCGAGGATTCGGCCGTGACACGGGCATCCGCGTCACGCGCGGCCGCGGTGAGCGTCTCGGCGATGCGGTCCTGCCCGACCAGGTCGTCCCATACGGTCATGCGCCGTCACCACCTCCGAGTCGCGCGCCTCGGCATCCGGACCGGGATCGGGTCCGGATGCCGACTTTCGAGATCCATTGTGGGGCCAGGGTCTGACAATCCCGTCCCACCTGGGCGGAGGCCGACATTCCAGCCCCCGGCCCCGGCCCCCGCTCCGAGTCCGACCCTGATCCGGCTGTCAGCGGCCGCCGCGCGCCCTGCCCGTGGTGCCGTCGTCATCGTCGTGCGGACCGAGCAGCTCGTCGGCGAGGGTCGGAAGGTCGTCCAGCGGAGTCTCCTCCGCCCAGTCCGAACGCCGCCGTGCCGGCCGCTCCGGATCGATCTGCGGCAGCTCGCGCGTCTGGTCGTTCCCCGCCGCGGGCGGCACCGGCGCCGATCCCTGCTCGTCCTCCCGGAAGTAGCCGGGCGGCACCCGGTCGGCCGGATCCGCGTCCCGTACGGGCGGCAGTACGGCGGTCTCGTCGGCCGCCCGGTCGTCGGGACGCGCCTTGGGCACGTCGCGGACATCGCGTACCGGAGGCAGTACAGCCGTCTCGTCGACCGCCCGATCCGCCGCTCCCGACCCCGACCCCGACCTCGGCCCCGATCCCGATCCCGATCCGGTTCCCGGCCGCTGCCGGTCCGCCGGATCCGGAACCTTCGGGATCACCCGCGTCTCGTCGTTGTCGGCGAGCGGCCTCGGCACCTCCTGCGTCGCGTCGTCCGGGGCGACGACCCGCTTCCCTCCGGCCGCGCCCTCCGAGGGCGGCTTCACGACCGGCGTCGGAACCGTCAACTCGTTGTCGGACTCGGCACGTTCGGCCGGTGCGGATTCCGCAGACTCCGTGGACTCCGCCGACTCTGCGGCTTCCGCGGCCCGCGCGGCCTCAGCAGCCTCCGCCGCGGCCGCCGCCTGTGCAGCCTCAGCCAGCCGCCGCGCCTCCTCGGCGCGCAGCAGCGACTCCTCAGCCCTGCGCTGCTTCTCGCGCCGGCGCTCCTCGGCCTCGGCCCGGAGCCGGCTCTCCTCCTCGGCCAGCCGCCGCAGGCGTTCCTGCTCGGCGCGCCGCGTCTCCTCCTCGGCCTCGCGCCGTACGCGCTCCTCCTCGGCGAGCCTGCGCGCCTCCTCGGCCCGCTCCCTCGCCTCCATCGCCTGCCGCTCGGTCTCGCGCTGCCGCGCCTCCTCCAGCTCGCGGCGCTTGCGCTCCTCCTCCTCGGCCCGGAGCTTGGCGAGCTGCGCCTGCCGCTCGCGTTCCTGGCGCTCCTCCTCGGCCTTCCGCGCCGCCTCTTCCTCGGCCCGGCGCCGCGCCTCCTCGGCGGCGGCCTTCCGCGCGTCCTCCTGGGCCTGCACCTCGGCCGCGGACAGCGGCAGCATCTGGTCGAGCCGGTGCCGTACGACGGTGGTGACGGCCTCGGGCTCCTGCGCCCCGTCCACGACCAGATACCGGCCCGGGTCGGCGGCGGCGAGCGTGAGGAAGCCGTCCCGTACCCGCTGATGGAATTCGGCGGGCTCGGACTCCAGCCGGTCCGGCGCCTCCGTGAAGCGCTCGCGCGCCGCCTCGGGCGAGACGTCGAGCAGCACCGTCAGGTGCGGTACGAGACCGTCCGTGGCCCAGCGCGAGATACGGGCGATCTCGGTCGGCGCCAGATCCCGCCCGGCGCCCTGGTAGGCCACGGAGGAGTCGATGTAGCGGTCCGAGATGACGATCGCGCCGCGCTCCAGGGCGGGGCGTACGACCGAGTCGACGTGCTCCGCGCGGTCGGCGGCGTACAGCAGCGCCTCCGCGCGGTTCGACAGACCGGCGCTCGACACGTCCAGCAGGATCGAGCGGAGCCGCTTGCCGACCGGCGTCGCGCCCGGCTCGCGGGTCACGACGACCTCGTGGCCCTTGGCGCGGATCCACTCCGCCAGCGCCTCGACCTGGGTCGACTTACCGGCGCCGTCGCCGCCCTCTATGGCGAGGAAGAAACCGTTCGCCGCCTGGGCCGGCGTCGGGTCCGCCCCGCCGCGCAGCGCGTCACGCAGATCACGCCGCAGCGGTACGCCCGACCGGTCGTCGGTCTTGGCGAGTACGACGGCGGCCACCGGCAGCAGCAGCGCGCCGACCAGCATCAGTGTGAAGGCCGCGCCGCCGTGTGCGAAGACGAAGTCTCCGGAGGCGAGCCGGTGCGGTCCGATCGCGGCGGCCAGGACGGGCGCCACCACGGCGCCGAGCGCCACGTAGACCCTTACGACGGCCTGGAGATGGTCGGTGTGCCGGCCGCGCCGGTACTCCTCGGTCTCCTGGTCGATCAGCCCATGGCCGGTGTTGGCCGCGACACCGGCCGACACACCGGCGAGCACCGCGACGAACAGCACGGTCGCCGTGTCCGGTACGAGTCCCATGGCGAGCAGCGCGACACCGGTGAAGGCGAGCGCAAGCGCGAGCAGCCGACGGCGGGAGAGTCCGGGCAGCACCTTCGCGGCGCCGCGGATTCCGGCTCCCGCGCCGCCCGTCAGCGCGAGGATCAGCAGGGCGAAGGTGACGGGCCCGCCGCCCAGGTCCTTCGCGTGCAGTACGGAGACGGCGGCGGCGGAGGCGATCGCCGCCGCGACGGCCGCGCAAGCGACCACGAGCAGCGGCACCGCGCCCGTACGGCCCTTGTCCGGGCCGGTTCCGGTCGTCGGACGGCGCAGGCCCTCAAGGGGCGAGCGCGGGCGCGGGGTGGGGCCGCCGGGCAGCTCCAGCATGAACAGGGTCGACACGGACGCGGCGAACAGGCCGGCCGCGACATACGAACCGAGGGCCGCCTGGTGCAGCGAGAACCACTCGACGCCCGTACCGAGCAGATTGCCGATCAGTGTGACGACGAGCAGGACGGCGGCAGCCGTGGGGATCGCTACGAAGCCGGTGCGCAGCGAGAGCCGGCGCAGCGCGTCGAGGTGGTCGGGAAGCGGGCGTACGGCGGCGCCTTCCGGGGGCGGGGGCGGGAGCAGCGCGGGCGCCGCGCTCTCCTTGGCCACCGTCCAGAAGCGCTCGGCCACGCCGGCGACGAAGACCGTACTGAGAAGGATGGCCAGTGCGTTGTCGGGGCTCCAGTCGAGCCAGAGCGGCGCGACGATGAGGAGCGCGAGGCGTACGCCGTCGGCCCCGATCATCGTCCAGCGACGGTCCAGCGGACCGCCCTTGGCGCCGTCCTTGGCTGCGCTCTTCGCGCCGCCCTTCGCGCCGCCCTTCGCGCCGCCCGTGGCGTCGGGGACCGCCTCCGGCTTCGCCCCGGACCCGGGTGCGGTGAGGGCGGAGAGCGGTCCGAGGAGTACGGCTCCGAAGAGCACTGTGGCAAGGATCCGGGCACCGAACACCGCTGCGACGGCGAACGCCACACCCCGGTATCCCGTCCCGAACGAGCCCTCGGCGACCGCCGCCTGCAACGACAGCAGCAGAAGCACGAGCAGGGCGAGTGCATCGCCGATGCTGCCCACGAGCTGAGCGCCCCACAACCGCCGTAGCGGGGGGAGGCGCAACAAAGCTCGTACGGCACGCTCTCGTGAGTCTGCGGCAAGTGCGTCGGAGTCGGAGGCGGGGCTCACGACCGTTGGCTGCTCGGCTCGCGTCATCCGCCCAGCCTATCCGGAGCCCGCCGGTCCTCGGAGGCCCGCCCGAACAAACGACCGCCGCACGGGTCTCCGGGTGATTCCGGTGGAGACTCCGTGCGGCGGTCGCGCTTCTGTACAGAGGCGCGTATCGCGGCGTACGGCGGGGCGTACAGACGTCCATACGCCCGCTCTCGCCCTACTCGTCCGCGTTTACGCGTCTACTCGTCCGCGTTCGAGCTCGCGCGGGACGACGACGCCGTCGACTTCTTCGCGGCCGTCGACTTCGTGGCGGTCTTCTTGGCAGCCGTCGTCGTCTTCTTCGCCGCGGCCTTCTTCGCCGTCGTCGTCTTCTTGGCAGGAGCCTTCTTGGCGGCGGCGGTGGTCTTCTTCGCCGGAGCCTTCTTCGCCGTCTTCTTCTTGGCCGGCCCCTTGGCGCGCTTCTCGGCGAGCAGCTCGTAGCCGCGCTCGGGCGTGATCTCCTCGACGCTGTCGTCCGTCCGCAGCGTCGCGTTGGTCTCGCCGTCCGTGACGTACGCCCCGAAGCGGCCGTCCTTCACGACGACCGGGCTCCCGCTCACCGGGTCCGTGCCCAGCTCCTTCAAAGGAGGCTTGGCCGCGGCCCGGCCGCGCTGCTTGGGCTGGGCGTAGATCGCCAGCGCCTCGTCCAGCGTGATGTCGAAGAGCTGGTCCTCGCTGGTCAGCGACCGCGAGTCGGTGCCCTTCTTGAGATACGGGCCGTAGCGGCCGTTCTGCGCGGTGATCTCGACGCCCTCGGCGTCCGTACCGACGACGCGCGGCAGCGACATCAGCTTCAGCGCGTCCGCCAGCGTCACCGTGTCCAGCGACATCGACTTGAACAGCGAGGCGGTCCGCGGCTTGACGGCGTTCTTGCCCGTCTTGGGGGTGCCGTCGGGCAGGACTTCGGTCACGTACGGCCCGTAGCGGCCGTCCCTGGCCACGATCTGGTGCCCGCTCTGCGGGTCGACGCCCAGCTCGAAGTCGCCGCTCGGCTTGGCCAGCAGCTCCTCCGCGTACTCGACCGTCAGCTCGTCGGGCGCCAGGTCCTCGGGCACGTCGGCCCGCTGGTGGCCCTCCGCGTCCTTCTCGCCGCGCTCGACGTAGGGGCCGTAGCGGCCGACGCGCAGCATGATGCCGTCGCCGATCGGGAAGGACGAGATCTCCCGGGCGTCGATGGCGCCGAGGTCCGTGACGAGCTCCTTGAGCCCGCCCAGGTGGTCCCCGTCGCCGTTGCCGGCGGCCGCCGCAGCGGTCGCGGCGGCAGCCGCACCGTCCGAGTCGTCGCCCGTGCCGAAGTAGAAACGCTTGAGCCACGGCACGGACTGCGCCTCGCCCCGCGCGATGCGGTCGAGGTCGTCCTCCATCCGCGCGGTGAAGTCGTAGTCGACGAGCCGGCCGAAGTGCGTCTCCAGCAGGTTCACCACGGCGAACGAGAGGAACGACGGGACGAGCGCGGTGCCCTTCTTGAAGACGTAGCCGCGGTCGAGGATCGTGCCGATGATCGACGCGTACGTCGACGGGCGGCCGATCTCGCGCTCTTCCAACTCCTTGACCAGCGAGGCTTCGGTGTAACGGGCCGGCGGCTTGGTGGCGTGACCGTCGACGCTGATCTCTTCCGCCGACAGCGCGTCGCCCTCGGCGACCTGCGGCAGACGGCGCTCGCGGTCGTCCAGCTCGGCGTTCGGGTCGTCGGCACCTTCTACATAGGCCTTCATGAAGCCGTGGAAGGTGATCGTCTTGCCGGACGCGGAGAACTCGGCGTCCCGGCCGTCGCTGGACGTACCGGCGATCTTGACCGTGACGCTGTTGCCGACCGCGTCCTTCATCTGGGAGGCGACGGTCCGCTTCCAGATCAGCTCGTAGAGGCGGAACTGGTCGCCGGTCAGACCGGTCTCGGCGGGCGTACGGAAGCGGTCGCCGGAGGGACGGATCGCCTCGTGCGCCTCCTGCGCGTTCTTGACCTTGCCGGCGTACGTACGCGGCTTGTCGGGCAGATAGCTCGCCCCGTACAGCTGCGTGACCTGCGCCCGCGCCGCCGAGATCGCGGTGGCGGACAGGGTCGTGGAGTCCGTACGCATATAGGTGATGAAGCCGTTCTCGTACAGCTTCTGCGCGACCTGCATCGTCGACTTGGCCCCGAAGCCCAGCTTGCGCGAGGCCTCCTGCTGAAGCGTCGTCGTACGGAAGGGGGCGTACGGGGAGCGGCGGTACGGCTTCGACTCGACCGAGCGGACGGCGAACGACGTGTCCTGGAGGGCGGCGGCCAGCGCGTGCGCGTTGGCCTCGTCCAGATGCAGGACCTGGTCGGACTTCAGCTGTCCGTCCGAGCCGAAGTCGCGGCCCTGCGCGATACGGCGGCCGTCGACCGCCGACAGCCGGGCGTTCAGTACGGAGGGGTCGGAGGCGTCGCCGGTACGGCCGGTGCCGAAGGTGCCCGTCAGGTCCCAGTACTCGGCGGAGCGGAAGGCGATGCGCTCGCGTTCGCGCTCGACGACGAGCCGGGTGGCGACGGACTGGACGCGGCCGGCGGACAGGCCGCGCATGACCTTCTTCCACAGGACCGGCGAGACCTCGTAGCCGTACAGCCGGTCGAGGATGCGGCGGGTCTCCTGCGCGTCCACCATCAGCTTGTTCAGCTGGCGGGGATTGGCGACGGCGGCCCTGATCGCTTCCTTGGTGATCTCGTGGAAGACCATCCGGTGGACCGGGACCTTGGGCTTCAGGACTTCCTGAAGATGCCACGCGATGGCTTCGCCCTCGCGGTCCTCATCGGTGGCGAGGAAGAGTTCGTCGGAGTCGGCCAGCAGCTCCTTGAGCTTTCTGACCTGGGCCTTCTTGTCGGCGTTGACGACGTAGATCGGCTGGAAGTCATGTTCGACGTCCACACCGAGGCGGCGCACCTCGCCGGTGTACTTCTCGGGCACCTCGGCGGCGCCGTTCGGGAGGTCGCGGATGTGCCCGACGCTCGCCTCGACGACATATCCCGGGCCGAGGTAGCCCTTGATTGTCTTCGCCTTGGCAGGCGACTCGACGATGACGAGTCGGCGGCCGGCGTGTCCGGTCTCGCTGGTCGGGGACAACTTCGCTCTTCTCTCCGGTCGGCACTCGGTGGCCCGTACAGCCTTACCGCGGTACGGCAGTACGGCACCGCGGGGCAGGACATGCCCCGCTATGACGCTGCTTCGCTGCGGAGTGTGACGGTACAACCCGCCCCCGTGTCAAACGGCGAAAGACCGCAACGGCCACTCGAACGGTAACCCGAGTCCGCACCTTTCTGCCGCCCGGACCCTTGTGCCCGCCGTGCGGGACGGCGTAGGAGCGCCGTACGGAACGGGTCGGCGGCGGACCGCGCGGCGGGCTCCGCCGCAGGTCCCGGGGGTCGGCGGAGGGCATACCCCGGGCGGGCTCCCGGCGGGATCAGGTGCCGTACGACTCGTCGGGCGCGCCGGTCCCGGGGTCCGTCGGCCACGGCGCGGGGCCGGGAATCAGATCCGGCCGAAGCACCAGAGGCCGAGGGCGACGAACGACACGCCCGCGAGGGTCGCCAGCGTGATGGATGTCGCAGGGCTCACACCGTGGGCCACCGGGGCGCGGTGCAGCACGCGCGCTCCCGTCCACACCAGCAGTGCGGCTCCGAACAGCGCGAACGCCGCTCCCGCGAAGATCGCCGGCCCGCTCTCCATGCCCGTACCCCGTTCGATTCGCGGAGCCGAGCGGCTCCGGAGGCAGAGGCTGGCACCTCGGTGCGTCATTGGCGCGAATTCCGCGTGAACGGCGCGGGGGTTCACTCGCGCGGCGTCCGCCGGGTGCCGGTACGGGTTCGGCGTCCGCCCGCACGGAGGCGCCACCCGGCGCGCGCCGTACGGCTCCCGCTCCGGCACCCGCCAACTGCGGCCGTACGGTCTCCGTCGGCTGGACCAGGCGAAATACGCCACCGGCACGGGCGGCCGGCGGTCGGGACCCCCGTCGGATCAGGCCCCGGGGGCGGCCACCGGCAGCAGGAAACCCTCCTCCACCAGCACCCGGATCGCCTGCGGCGTGCGGTCGCGCAGCTGCACCGGGTCCTCCCCGACGAGCTGGGCGATCGCGTCCAGGATCCGCCCGGCGCTCAGCGAGCCGTCGCACACCCCGGCGAATCCCGCGGCGACGGTGTCGACCTTCGTCGCCCTTCGCATGCCGCGGTTCTGACGGAGCACCACATGTTCGGGGTCCTCCGCGCCGGGCAGCCCGACCTGTTCCTGGACGACCTCGGGGGCGAGCGTGAAATGCGCGGTGAGCAGGGCGGCGTCGTCGTGCGCGCGCAGATAGTCCTGGCGCTCGAAGTGGGCCCGTACGGTCTCGCCGAGCGGCTGCTCGACGGGGTGCGGCCACTCCTCCACGACCACCGAGGGGCGCTCGGACCCCGACTTCCTCAGGGTGATCCAGCCGAAGCCGACGGCCTTGGTCTTCCGCGCCTCGAACTCGTCCAGCCACGCCTCGTACCGCGCCGCGTACGCCGCCGGGTCCGCCTGGTGGTCGCCGCTGTCGCGCAGCCACAGCTCCGCGTACTGCGTCACGTCCTGCACCTCGCGCTGCACGATCCAGGCGTCGCAGCCGCGCGGCACCCAGGACCGCAGCCGGTCCTGCCACTCCTCGCCCTCCACGTGCTGCCAGTTGGCGAGGAAGTGCGCGTAGCCCCCGTCGGCCAGGCGGTCGCCCGTCTCCTGGACGAGGGTCCGGCACAGGTCGTCGCCGCCCATGCCGCCGTCGCGGTAGGTGAGCCGGGCGCCGGGAGAGATCACGAACGGTGGGTTCGACACGATCAGGTCGTACGTCTCGCCGTCGACCGGCTCGAACAGCGACCCCTCACGCAGCTCGGCGGCCGGCGCCCCTGACAGGGCGAGAGTGAGCCGGGCGCACTCCAGCGCACGCGGGTTAAGGTCGGTGGCGGTGACCCTGGTGGCGTGCCGGGCCGCGTGCAGCGCCTGGATGCCGGACCCGGTGCCGACGTCGAGGGCACTGGCGACCGGCGTACGAACCGTGAGTCCGGCCAGCGTCGTGGAGGCCCCGCCGACGCCGAGCACCACACCCTCGCCGTGGCCGATCGCGCCGGAGGCGCCGCCGACCGCGCAGCCGAGGTCGGAGACGATGAACCAGTCCTCTCCTTCCGGGCCGCCGTACGGCCGTACGTCCACGGTGGCGCTGACGAGCGTGCCGTCCTCACCGCCGGCCGTACCGCCTTCCGTGGCGCCTTCCGTGGCCGCAGCGACAGCGGCTTCCGTACCGCCTTCCGTGGCGGCTCGCGTGGCTCCGACCTCCACGACCCAGCCGTCGGCCAGGCACTGCGACAGCGGGAGCGCCGCACGGGCCCGCACCGCGGGGACGGGCCGCTGGAGCAGGAAGAGTCTGACGAGCGTTTCGAGCGGGGTGTCGCCGCGGGTGGCCCGCAGGGCGGGCACCGTCTCGCTGCGGGCCAGCGCGGCATAGGCGGGCGCGCCGAGCAGGTCCAGCAGGCCGTCGACGGTGAAGTCGGCGGCGAGCAAGGCGTCACGGAGTCGGGGCGAGTGGTCGGGCGCGGGAAGGCTGGTCGTACTCACGATTCCATTGTGGCGGCTCCCACCGACAAACGCCTGCGGCCCGGCTCCCCGGGCGGGGTGCCGGGCCGCGGGTTTCGCGTCCGAGAGCGGTACTGCGAGGCTTATGTACTACGGCGCGTTCTTCTGACGAGTCGACAGAGAACGCTCCAAGGAGAACGCCCCTTCACATCAAGGGCTCGCGGGCTCAGGAGGACTTGTCGGCGGACGGTTCCGTCGACGGCGCGTCCGACCCGGTCTCGGCGGGCGCGGACGTCTTCGGCCGCTGGCAGCCGGGCTGCTTCGCCATCGCCGCGCCGACGTCGCCGGACTGCAGCTTCTGCAGCGCCTCGTCACCGCTCTTGCTGAGCTTGTCGAGTTCGTCGGCGACGCCCTTGAGGCCGTCCGCGAACTTCGCCTGGTCCTTGGTGTCGAGGTCGTCGACGTCGGTCTTGAGTCCCGCGTACGCCTTGGAAGTGGCGTTGAGCTCGCTGACAGCCTCCTTCTGGGTCTTCTCGCCGTCGTCGACGGGCGGGGCGCCCGCTCCGTTCACGGCGGCGCCCAGCGCCTTGTAGGCGTCCGAGATGGACTGGAAGGCAGCCGCGTCGGTCTTCTGGACATCGGCGGGCTTGCTGCTGTCCGAGGTCGCCTGCTGGATCGAGGCGTTGGCGCCCGCGATCTTCGTCAGCTGCGGCTGGACCTGGTCACAGACCTTCTTGGCCCAGTCGTTCACCTTGCTGTCGCTGTCGTCGCTGCACCCCGACAGCGCCATGAGCAGTACCGAACCGCCGGACAGTGCGGCTGCGAGCTTCTTGTTCACCGGATTGGGTCCCTTCCAAGGCTCTCGGCCCCGGAACATACACGCCAAGTGGGCTACTACCGCACGCCGAGTGTCCGTTCAATGGGCTTTTGCGGCCATTTGCACCAAGGGAGAGAACCCTCACGCCGCCCACCTCCACGGCGCGGCAGGCAGACGGGCGGCGCGTCAAGGCGCGCCGCCCGCAAGCCAGTTGCCGAGCCGTGGCTACGAAGCCACCGCCGGATCCGGTGACTTGGTCGTCCCGTCGCCGGATCCGCCTCCTCCCTCGCCGCCGTCGTCGTCCACGGTCACCGAGCGCCGCTTGGAGACGTACACGGCCCCGACGATCACGGCGATCGCCAGCACCGCCACCACCGCCCGCACCCCGGCGTTGGCGTCGTCCCCGTAGCTGAACTGCACCACCGCCGGTGCGATGAGCAGCGCCACCAGGTTCATGACCTTCAACAGAGGGTTGATCGCCGGTCCCGCCGTGTCCTTGAACGGGTCGCCGACGGTGTCGCCGATGACGGTCGCGGCATGGGCGTCGCTGCCCTTGCCGCCGTGGTGGCCGTCCTCGACGAGCTTCTTGGCGTTGTCCCACGCCCCACCGGAGTTGGCGAGGAAGACGGCCATCAGCGTGCCGGTGCCGATCGCGCCGGCCAGGAACGAGCCGAGCGCGCCGACCCCGAGCGAGAACCCCACGGCGATCGGGGTGAGCACGGCGAGCAGACCGGGCGTGGCCAGCTCGCGCAACGCGTCCTTCGTACAGATGTCGACGACGCGCCCGTACTCCGGCTTCTCCGTGTAGTCCATGATCCCGGGGTGCTCACGGAACTGCCGCCGTACCTCGTAGACCACCGAACCGGCCGACCGGGAGACGGCGTTGATCGCGAGCCCCGAGAAGAGGAACACGACCGCGGCGCCGAGGATCAGTCCGACGAGGTTGTTGGGCTGCGAGATGTCCAGGCTCAGACCCATCTCGTCGGCCTTCGCCCCCACGTCCGCCACGGCCGTGGCGATGGCGTCGCGGTACGAGCCGAAGAGCGCCGCCGCCGCCAGTACGGCGGTCGCGATGGCGATGCCCTTGGTGATGGCCTTGGTGGTGTTGCCCACGGCGTCGAGGTCGGTGAGCACCTGCGCGCCCGCGCCCTGGACGTCCCCGGACATCTCGGCGATGCCCTGGGCGTTGTCGGAGACGGGACCGAAGGTGTCCATGGCGACGATGACGCCGACGGTGGTGAGCAGTCCGGTGCCGGCCAGCGCCACCGCGAAGAGCGCCAGCATGATCGACGTACCGCCGAGCAGGAACGCCCCGTACACGCCGAGAGCGATCAGGAGCGCCGTGTAGACGGCGGACTCCAGGCCGATGGCCACACCGGTCAGGACGACGGTGGCGGGGCCGGTGAGCGCCGATTTGCCGATGTCGCGCACCGGGCGCCGGTTGGTCTCCGTGAAGTAGCCCGTGAGCTGCTGGATCAGCGCCGCGAGCACGATGCCGATGGCGACGGCGACCAGCGCGAACGTCCTCGGGTCACCGGAGTGCGAGGTGATCTCCTCGGCGGTCACTCCGTCCAACTCCGCGTACGTGGAAGGGAGGTAGGTGTACGCCGCCACGGCCACCAGGACCAGCGAGATCACCGCGGAGATGAAGAAACCGCGGTTGATCGCGGTCATCCCGCTGCGGTCGGAGGGCCGCGGCGCGACGGCGAAGATGCCGATCATCGCCGTGATGACACCGATCGCCGGGACGATCAGCGGGAAACCGAGCCCGAAGTTGCCGAAGGCCGCCGTGCCGAGGATGAGCGCGGCGACGAGCGTCACCGCGTACGACTCGAAGAGGTCGGCCGCCATACCGGCGCAGTCGCCGACGTTGTCCCCGACGTTGTCGGCGATCGTCGCCGCGTTGCGCGGGTCGTCCTCGGGGATGCCCTGCTCGACCTTGCCGACGAGGTCGGCGCCGACGTCGGCGGCCTTGGTGAAGATGCCGCCGCCGACACGCATGAACATGGCGATCAGCGCGGCGCCGAGGCCGAAGCCCTCCAGCACCTTGGGGGCGTCCTCGGCGTACACGAGGACCACGCAGGAGGCGCCCAGCAGGCCGAGGCCCACCGTGAACATTCCGACCACACCACCGGTGCGGAAAGCGATCTTCATTGCCTTGTGCGCGACAGCTGTCAGATCCTTTTCCGGTTCGCCCTCGGCCGGAGTCGCCTCTCGCGCGGCCGCGGCTACGCGCACATTGCTACGTACGGCGAGACGCATGCCGAAGTAACCGGTGGCCGCCGAGAAAAGGGCACCCACCAGGAAGAACAGTGAACGTCCCGCGCGTTCCGACCAACCGTCGGCCGGAAGCAGCAACAACAGGAAGAACACCACGACGGCGAAAACGCCGAGGGTGCGCAACTGCCGTGCCAGATAGGCATTCGCGCCTTCCTGTACGGCCGCCGCGATCTCCTTCATGGAATCGGTGCCCTCGTCGGCCGCCAGCACCTGACGGACCAGCCGCTGGGCGACGAGCAGCGCCGCCAGCGCGATGACCGCGATGACGATCACGATCAGTCTGTTGCCGTCCGTGAGTATCGCGGCAGCGAGAGAAGTGGGGTGCTCGGACAGTTGTGGATCGATGTTCCCCGCCATTCGTCCTCCTTGACGCTCAGCGCTCAAGATGGACGGATTGTAGGGAGCGGAAGCTGATCAAAACAGAGTGCGCCGCGTGTAATTGACCTTGACTTACGGAGTCGCAAATGATCGGCCACCGGAAAGCACTCCGAAATGCGTAATGGGATAAACGCATTGGGCGGTGATCAATTCCCGCCGAGAAATAGAAAAGGCCCTGCTCAGCAGGGCCTTCAAAGAAATTGGATCACGCTCTCACGACCGCCCCGGCGGAGGACCGCCCCGGACGGGCGGGCCGCTCGCCGCGGACCGTACGCACACGCGCATTCAGGAGAGCGCGACCGCCGAGGCGGTCGGCCAGCTCATCCGGATGACGCCGCCGTGATCGTCGGAGGTCACTTCCACGTCGTCGACGAGGCCGCTGATGACCGCGAGGCCCATCTCGTCCTCGCCGTCGCCCGTGTCCGTCTCGTACAGATCGCCCGCGAGGACGGCCCTGCGGGAGACCGGTGTCTTCTCCGCGGCGGCCGAGGTGCCCGGGGTGGGCACCTCGTCACCGACCTCGATGGAGAAGACCTTCTCCTCCTCGGTCAGCACGACCCGCACGGGCGCGGTGATGCCATGGCTGCGGTGCAGCCCGACCGCGCGGCTGCACGCCTCACCGACGGCGAGCCTGACCTCGTCCAACACTGCTTCGTCGACACCGGCCCTGCGCGCCACGGCAGCCGCCACCAGACGGGCCGTCCTGACGTGCTCGGGCTGGGCGCTGAAGCGGAGTTCAACGGTGGCCATGCGATCCCCCTCAGACGTACGAGCGTGCGAATCTGGGGCTCGGGTGCCCCGGGCATGACGCCCGGTGCCCCCTGCCCTTCCTTCCGAAAGCCTCCGGCCGGCCTCAGTCGGTGGCGGCGACGGCCTCTTCGACCGTGGTGTGAATGGGGAACACCTTGGTCAGGCCAGTGATCCGGAAGATCTTGAGAATGCGCTCCTGGTTGCAGACCAGACGCAGCGAGCCCTCATGGGCACGCACACGCTTGAGTCCACCCACGAGCACGCCGAGACCGGTCGAGTCGAGGAAGTCCACGCCCTCCATGTCGACGACCAGGTGGTAGCTGCCGTCGTTCACCAACTCGACCAACTGCTCGCGCAGCTTGGGCGCGGTATACACATCAATCTCGCCACCGACCTCGACGACCGTACGGTCGCCACCAGGGCCGGACACATTGCGAGTCGACAGGGACAGGTCCACGGATCCTCCAGCACCTTGCAATCGAGCGGTCGCCCCTCGGGTCTCTCCCGACGGAGCCAGGGGGCGTATCGCCAGCCGCGATGGCATTCAATCACTTACCGGCAGCCATGCACGACGCCTTAGGACCATTGTCCGCCACGCCAGTGACACACTCGGTGCCGATGGCCACGAATCACGGTCCCGGCAGGCCGCCCGAGAGCGGGGACTCCCGCCCTTCCCCCGGTACGGTCCTGGACCGGCTCACCGCAGGGGCGGGCCGGGCTGCGCGCATCACCCATACGGAGCACTTGCCCCCGCGTGCGGGCAGGCATGCAGTCTGGCCCGACCGCATCCGGCCAGAAGTGATCAACGCCATTCAACTGGCCGGGGTCGACCATCCGTGGGCCCACCAGGCCGCCGCCGCCGAGCACGCCCTGGACGGCGAATCCGTCGTGATCGCCACCGGCACCGCGTCCGGCAAGTCCCTCGCCTATCTGGCGCCGGTGCTCACCGCGCTCCTGGACGGCTCCGAGGCACCCAACGGTCGCGGCACGACCGCCCTGTACCTTTCCCCGACAAAGGCGCTCGCCGCCGACCAGCGGCGTGCCGTGAAGGCGCTCGCCGCACCGCTCGGCAACGGCGTGCGCCCCGCCGTGTACGACGGCGACACCCCCGTCGAAGAACGCGAATGGGTACGCCAGTACGCCAACTACGTACTCACCAACCCCGACATGCTCCACCGCGGGATACTCCCCGCCCACCCCCGCTGGTCCTCCTTCCTGCGCTCCCTGCGCTACGTCGTCATCGACGAGTGCCACACCTACCGCGGCGTCTTCGGCTCCCACGTCGCCCAGGTGCTGCGCCGCCTGCGCCGCGTCTGCGCCCGGTACGGCTCCCATCCCGTCTTCCTCCTCGCCTCGGCCACCGCGGCCGAGCCCGCGCTGGCGGCCGGGCGGCTCACCGGCCTGCCCGTCCACGAGGTGGCCGACGACGCGTCACCGCGCGGCGAGGTCGTGTTCGCCCTCTGGGAGCCCCCTCTCACCGAACTCCACGGCGAGAAGGGCGCGCCGGTCCGCCGCACCGCCACGGCCGAGACGGCCGACATCCTCACCGACCTGACCCTCCAGGGCGTCCGCTCGGTCGCTTTCGTACGGTCCCGGCGAGGCGCCGAGCTGGTCTCCGTCATCGCCCAGGAACGCCTCGCCGAGGTCGACCGCTCCCTCGTCGGACGCGTCGCCGCCTACCGGGGCGGCTACCTCCCCGAGGAGCGCCGCGCCCTGGAGCGCGCCCTGCACTCCGGCGAGCTGCTCGGCCTCGCCGCCACCACCGCCCTGGAGTTGGGCATCGACGTCTCCGGCCTCGACGCCGTCGTCATCGCCGGCTATCCGGGCACCCGCGCCTCCCTGTGGCAGCAGGCGGGCCGCGCCGGGCGCGCCGGACAGGGCGCGCTGGCCATCCTGGTCGCCAGGGACGATCCGCTGGACACCTTCCTCGTCCATCACCCCGAGGCGCTGTTCCAGCAGCCCGTCGAGTCGACGGTGCTCGACCCGGACAACCCGTACGTCCTCGCGCCCCACCTGTGCGCGGCCGCCGCCGAACTGCCGCTCACCGAAGCCGATCTGGACCTCTTCGGCCCCGCGGTGCCCGAGCTGCTGCCGCAGCTCGTCGAGGCGGGCCTGCTGCGGAGGCGCACCACCGGCTGGTACTGGACCCGTCGCGAGCGGGCCGCCGATCTCGCCGACATCCGGGGCGAGGGCGGCCGGCCCGTCCAGATCGTCGAGGAGGGCACCGGCAGGCTGCTGGGCACGGTCGACGAGGCGGCTTCCCACACCGCCGTGCACGACGGCGCCGTCCATCTGCACCAGGGCCGCAGCTATCTGGTGCGGCGACTGGACCTGACGGACTCGGTCGCACTTGTCGAGGAGGCCGCCCCGCCCTACTCGACGACCGCGCGCGACACCACCGCCATCTCCGTCCTGGAGACCGACACCGAGATCCCCTGGGGCGAGGGGCGCCTCTGCTACGGCTCCGTCGAGGTCACCAACCAGGTCGTCTCCTTCCTCCGCCGCCGGCTCATGACCGGCGAGGTCCTGGGCGAGACCAAACTCGATCTGCCGCCCCGCACGCTGCGCACCCGCGCCGTCTGGTGGACCGTCACCGAGGACCAACTCGACGCGGCCCGGGTCAATCCGGAACAGCTGGGCGGCGCCCTGCACGCCGCCGAGCACGCGTCCATCGGGATGCTCCCGCTGTTCGCGACCTGCGACCGCCGGGACATCGGCGGTGTGTCCGTACCGCTCCACCCGGACACGCTGCTGCCGACGGTCTTCGTGTACGACGGCCACCCCGGCGGCGCGGGCTTCGCGGAACGCGCCTTCCACACGGCACGCGACTGGCTCACCGCGACCCGCGAGGCCATCGCCTCGTGCGAGTGCGAGGCGGGCTGCCCGTCGTGCATCCAGTCCCCGAAATGCGGCAACGGCAACGAGCCTCTGCACAAACGCGCGGCCGTCCGGCTCCTGGGCGAACTCCTGAAGTCCGCCCCGCCGCCGGACACCGCCGCCGCGCCGGACCTGCCGGCCCCGCGCACGGCCGAGACCGGAGCCGAGGTCACGGGCCAGGGGGTGCCCGGCGGGCCTTCGTCGGCCCCCGGACCGGCACAGCCACGGGCGGCGCGTCCGGTGGGCCCGCTCGGGACCTGACCGTCGGGGTGTACGGGCCGAAGGCCGCCCGCGCGGTCACGTCGGCGATCTCACCGGCCACCGCGCACCGCACCACCTGCGCGCCCTGTGCCCCCGCCACCTCGGCCGCCCGCGCGCAGGCGGCCTCCGCTCCTCGCAGGGCGTGTCCGGCCGCCGCCAGCGCCGCCAGGTCGGCCGCCGAACCCGCGCGGTGCCTGGCCACGACCGCCTGACCCATCGCGAGGATCACCGCGAACACGGCACACAGCGCGGTCGCCGCCACGGCCGCCCACACCGTCGCCGACCCTCGGTCACGGTTCATGGAGCCGCTCCGCGCGCCGCCGTGTCCTCGGCCGGTGCCACCGCCTCCGCGGCGAGCGTCAGCGCGATACCGCGCGGCCCGGGGGTCGGCGCCTCCACCCGTACGCGCCACAGGTCGGCCGACCGCCCCATCGTGACCTCGGCGCCCTCCGGGGCGGCCGAGCGGGCGGCCTCCATCGCCGCGCCCGGGGGCTCGGACCGGGCTGCGGCCCGAGCCCCCGCCCTGGCGGCGTCCACGCACTGGATCTGCGCGGACGCCGCCATCAGGGCCCACAGCAGCGCGGCGACGAACACCACCAGCGCGGGCAACGCCACGGCGGCCTCCGCCGTCACCGACCCCCGGTCGCCGTCGTCCCCGACCGTCCCGGACTCAGAACTTCGCATCGAGGGCGTTCCCGATGACCGATTCCAGGGCGCCGGCGACGGGCCCGCTGGTGATCACCTTGTAGAGCAGGGCGGCGAAGCCGCACGCGGCGAGAGTGCCCACGGCGTACTCGGCACTCACGATTCCGGCGTCCTCCCGCGGGCCGGCCCGGAACCGGAACCCGCTGCCGACCCGGACCCTGCTCCGGCGCAGCCGGCTCACCCCGCTCGCCACCTCCACCACACGCCATGCCCGTCGTCCCGACGGTCCCATCGGCATCCTCATGTCAACCTCCCGTTGGATCAGCGCAGTTGGTTCAGCACAATTGGTTCTTCGCGGTTGAATCCGCGGAGTCGCGTCGGCTCAGTCGCCGCGCAGCAGTCCGGTCGCCAGGCCGATCACCACCGGGGCCACCCCCACCGCCAGAAAGGCGGGCAGGAAGCACAGCCCCACCGGAGCGGTGATCAGCACCTGGGCCCGGCCCGCGCGGGCCGTGGCCTGCCGGGCCCGGTCCGCCCTGAGGCCGTCGGCCAGCCGGGAGACCGGCTCCGCCGCCGGCGCTCCCGTGGACCCGGCCCGCTCCAGACAGCGGGCCAGCTCCGCGGCTCCCGGTATCTCGCCGAACCGACCCCACGTCTCGACCGGTTCACCCCCGAGCCGCAGCGCCGCCGCCGTACTCACCAGCCGCTCGCCCACCGGCCCGCCCAGCGACTCCCCCACCGCTTCGGCCGCCTCGCGCGGGCCGGCCCCGGCCGAGACGCAGGCGGCCAACAGATCTGCGGCGAGCGGCAATTGACGCTCGGCCTCGGCGACGGCCTCGTTCGTGGTCGCGCCGGGGCCCGCCTCGCGGTTACGCAGCCACCGCCGGACGCCGTACGCCCCGGCGAACCCGGCCACCAACCCGGCCGTCCCGCCGATCAGCGCCCAGCCAAGACACCAGGTCCCCAGCGGCGGGCCCCACCGCCGGAGCCACACGCCGCGCTCCGGCCGCACACGCCGCCGCACGGGCGCCGCCTCCAGGGCCAGCAGCGCCACCATCCGTCCGCGAGCGGCTCGTTCGCGGCGCCACCCCGACCAGGCCAGGGCCACGGACACCACCGCCGCCAGCAGTGCGGCGGCCACCCACAAGCTGTGGATGAAGTCCCCCCGTGCGAGAGCCCCGTTCATGACGCGCTCCCGCCCCGGACGATCCGCCCGGCCCACCAGAAGCCCATCGCCTCCAGGAGTCCGCCCACCACCAGACAGCCCAGACCGGCAGGGGTGTGGAGCAGCACGTTCATCGGGTCGGCCCCCATGGCCCAGCCCATCGCCAGTCCCGCCACGGGCAGCAGCGCCAGCACCACGACCGTGGACCACGCGCCGGTCAACTGGGCCCGCAGGGACTCCCGCTGGTCGTGCTGACCTCGCAGCGCGGCCCGCAGGCGGTCGAGACCGGCGGCCAGTCCCGCCCCGCCGTCCACCGCGACCCGCCAGCAGGCGGCGACCCCCACGAGACCTTCCGCACCCGGTCGCCGGGCGGCCTCGCGCAGGGCCTCGGGAACATCACCGCCGAAGCGGGCCGCCGCGACCACCCGGGCGAGCTCCGGGCCGCCCGGGTCCCGGCCGTTCGGGTCCCGGCCGACACCCCCGACGGCTGTCGTGAGCGCCTCGGCCGGCTGCGCCCCGGCTCTCAACTCCCCGACGAGCCCGTCGCAGAGACCTCGCACGGCCTCGGCCCGTCGCTCCGCCGCGCGCCGGTGCTCCGCCGCCCGCAGCCGCCGCCTCACGAGCGGCACCGCCGCGGCCCCGGCGATCAGCGGCAGTACCGACTCGCCCCACAGGGCGATCATCAGTCCCACGGGCACATAGAGCCACTCCTTCCCCAGTCCCGCCAGCCGCTCGCGGACCGTCCGCGCCGCAGCCCCGGCCTTACCGCCGCTTCCGGCGCTTCCGGCGCTTCCGGCGCTTCTTCTCCCGGCGCCGAACAGCAGCTCCGCCCGCCGCGAGGCCCGACTCCGGTCCACCTCCGCCAAGACCGCCAGTAGCACCAGCACCACGCACACCACCGCGTAGGACAGGGCCAGGGGCATCGGCATCGAGGCCGACATCGGCGTCACAGCGCACCCCCGATCAGCGACCGCAGCCTCGGCCAGCCCCGCTCGTACGCGAACCCCTCCGCGCCCCAGCGCAGCGCGGGAACCGGCACCACCAGCCCCGCCGCGTCCCGCTCCAGCACATGCACCTCGGCGATACGACGTCGCCCGGCCCGGTCCCGTACGAGATGGATCACCACCGACAGCGCCGCCGCCAACTGGCTGTGCAGAGCGGCCCGGTCGAGACCGGCGGCCGTGCCGAGGGCTTCCAGCCGCGCGGGCACATCGGCGGCGGTGTTCGCGTGAACCGTCCCGCAACCGCCCTCGTGGCCCGTGTTCAAGGCGGCCAGCAGAGTGGTCACCTCAGCTCCGCGGACCTCCCCGACCACCAGTCGGTCGGGCCGCATCCGCAGCGCCTGGCGCACCAGGTCCTCCAGGGTCACCTCGCCCGCACCCTCCTGGTTCGCGGGCCGTGCCTCCAGACGGACGACATGCGGATGGTCGGGCCTCAACTCAGCCGAGTCCTCCGCCAGGACGATCCGCTCGCGCTCCCCCACCAGGCCGAGCAGAGTGCTGAGGAGTGTGGTTTTTCCTGAGCCCGTGCCGCCACTGATCAGGAACGACACCCGCGCCTCGATCAGCGCCCGCAGCAGTCGCTCACCGCCCGGCGGCACCGTCCCCGCGGCGGTCAGTTCCGCCGGGGAGAACGCCCGGGGGCGTACGACCCGCAAGGACAGACACGTCGATCCGACGGCCACCGGGGGCAGCACCGCGTGCATCCGGGTGCCGTCGGGCAGCCGGGCGTCCACCCACGGGCGCGCGTCGTCCAGCCGCCGTCCCGCCACCGCGGCGAGCCGCTGCGCCAGCCTCCTTACGGCCGAGGCGTCCGCGAACGACACGTCCGTCAATTCCAGGCCGCCGCCCCGGTCCACCCAGACCCGGTCGGGCGCCGAGACCAGCACGTCCGTCACGGAGGGATCGGCCAACAAGGGCTCCAGCGGCCCCGTCCCGACCAGCTCGCACCTCAACTCCTCGGCGGCACCGAGCACTTCCGCGTCCCCCAGAAGCCTCCCCTGGGCCCTCAGAGCCGCCGCCACGCGTGCGGGGGTCGGTTCGGCCCCGCTCTCCGCCAGACGCTGCCGTACGGCGTCCAGGAGCGCTCCACCGACCTGCGCTCCCCTGGCGCGTGTCACGGCGCTCACGCGGTCACGCTCCCGTCCCCGGCGCCCGCGAGCGCCCGCTCCCAGAACGCGGCGCAGAACCGCGCCAGCGGACCCCGCACGCTCGCCCCCGGCGGCGACCCGGTCTCCTGGGCCGCCAACAGTCCGGGCTCCACGGGAAGTTCACCCACCAGCGGCAGCCGCAGCGCGTCGGCCACCCAGCTGTCGTCCAGCCCGGTCGCGTAAGGCCCACGGACCACCGCCCGCAGGTCCGGCAGGACCATGCCGACCAGCGACGCCACCCGGCCGGCGGCCGCGACGGCCCGCAGCTCCCCCGGCACCACCAGCAGACCGACGTCCAACTGCGCCAGCGCCTCCGTCGCGGCCTCGTCGATCCGGCGCGGAAGATCCACGACCACGACGCCGCCCCGTCTGCGGGCCGCCGCGAGGACGGACCGCATGGCCGCCGGCGGGACGAGCACGGAGTCTCCGCGGTCCCAGCTGAGCAGGCTCAGATCGTGCAGCCGGGGCAGCGATTCCTCCAGCGCACCGCCCGCCACCCGCCCCTTGGAGGCGGCGAAATCCGGCCATCGGCGGCCCTTCGCGCGCTCGCCGCCGAGCAGCACGTCGAGCCCCCCGCCGAGCGGGTCGCCGTCGATGAGCATGGTGCGCAGGCCCTGGCGGGCAGCCGTGACTGCCAGCGCGCAGGCCAGCGTCGAGGCCCCGGCCCCGCCACGGCCGCCGATCACCCCGACGGTGAGCGCGGGCCGCCCCACGCCTTCGGCGACGTCGGCGATCCGGTCGACGAGCCAGCTCTCCGCGTCGGGCAGGCGCAGCACGCAGTCGGCACCGATCTCGACGGCCCGCCGCCATACGTCCGGGTCGTCCTGGTCGCGGCCGACGAGCAGCACCCCTCGGCGCCGGGTGGCGGACCGGCAACGTACGGCCGCGTCGTCGCCCACCAGCACCAGCGGTGCGGACTCCCACCCGCCCCTGCGCTCGGGCACCGAATGGTGCACCTCGGGCTCGGCGCCCGCGGCGGCGCACAGCCGCAGCAGATCGTCGAGCAGGTCGACGTCCTCGGTCACGATCAGCGGTCCGGCCCGGTGCCCTTCGGCGACCGGCGAGCGGTCGGACGTCCTGAATCCAGCCATTTACTCCACCCCCTATTCCCGCGATCCCGGATCAACGTCCGCAGCCGCGCCGAAGGCGCTCGCCCACACGATGCGCGGACACCTCAAGGGCATCCGCTCAGTGGGCTCTCAGCGATCTCGTAGTGATCCGGCATCGGTGATTCCGGCTACCGCGAACTTTCGCGGTCGGAAATCACCGTGCATCGCGCGGAAAAATCGTGTGGATCTTGCTCAAAAGCTGTGGACAACTCCCCGGTTGTGAATATCTCCGTAGCTCATACCGGTGACTTCCGAGAGCAGCCTGGCAACTACGCACAGTGACGAGTAGAGTGCGAATCAGCTCCGCGCACACGAAGCGCCAAGAGGGGAGGGGGTGCGGGCCGGCCACGGGCCCGAGCGTCAGAAACGCGTCCGGACATGCGACGACCCCCGCCGGGGGGGAGAGCGGGGGTCGTCCCCCAGACCGACTCGGGGGGGGAGGAGCCGGACCAGGTGAGCACGGTCGCGAACGATCCGTGACTTCCATGGTGTACCCGAGAGCCTTCTCAGGCAAACCCACGCGCCGTACCTTACGCCGAATGGTGGGCGCCTATGCTCGGCATCGTGGAAAACCACTCCTTGCCTCGCACAGCGGCCTTCTTTGACCTGGACAAGACGGTCATTGCGAAGTCGTCGACGTTGACCTTCAGCAAGTCCTTCTATCAAGGCGGACTGATCAACCGCCGAGCCGTACTGCGCACGGCATACACGCAGTTCGTCTTTCTCGCGGGCGGCGCCGATCACGACCAGATGGAGCGCATGCGCGAGTACCTCTCCGCGCTCTGCAAGGGCTGGAACGTCCAGCAGGTCAAGGAGATCGTCGCCGAGACGCTGCACGATCTCATCGACCCGATCATCTACGACGAGGCCGCGTCCCTCATCGAGGATCACCACACGGCCGGACGCGATGTGGTGATCGTCTCCACATCCGGCGCGGAGGTCGTGGAACCGATCGGTGAACTCCTGGGCGCCGACCGGGTCGTGGCGACCCGCATGGTCGTCGGGGCCGACGGCTGCTTCACGGGTGAGATCGAGTACTACGCGTACGGGCCGACCAAGGCCGCGGCGGTCAAGGCACTCGCCGCATCCGAGGGGTACGACCTGGACCGCTGTTACGCGTACAGCGACTCCGTCACCGATCTGCCCATGCTCCAGTCGGTCGGCCATCCGTACGCGGTCAATCCCGACCGGGCACTGCGGCGCGAGGCGGCGGCCCGCGATTGGCCGATTCTCGTCTTCAATCGGCCGGTCCGGCTCAAGCAGCGGCTGCCCGCCTTCTCCATGCCCCCACGGCCGGCGCTCGTCGCGGCGGCAGCGGTGGGCGCGGCGGCGGCCACGGCGGGACTGGTCTGGTACGCGAGCCGGCGGCGCCAGGCGGCTTCCGTATGAGCCGCACGCCGACCCACCCGCCCCAGCCCGCTCCGACCACAGCCGGCCGGTTCGCCCTTATTTGAACCTAAAAGTAAAGTCGCGGAGCGAGGGCTTTCGCTTCTCTCCGGACAGGAGTAAAAAGGAATCAACGGCCCGCGAGACCAAGGACATCCGAGAGGACGACCTGTAACGCACGAAGGCCCCACGGACCGAGCATGAAAACCGAGTACCCACGCGACGTCGACCCGTCGATTACGGGCCAGCCGCACCAGGTGACGGGCGAAGTACCCGACCTGATGGGCAAACTACGAGGACGCTTGGTAACTGGGTGGACGTGCCAGCGGCGGTACCTCTCCGGTACCGCCGCATTTGTGTTCCGGAAGAGGACGACCTAGGCCGCGCCGCGCTGCAGCGCCTCGCACACGGCCGTCGACTCCCTGACACCCAGCTCGACCGCGCGCCCGCAGTGCGTGATCCACGCCGCCATCCCGTCGGGCGTCCCCGACAGATAGCCGTCGAACGCCGCCACGTACGCGGCGCGCCCCAGCTCCGCGTGCCCGACCTCGGACGGGCAGATCGACTTGGGGTCGAGCCCGCTGCCGATCAGCACGATCCGTTCGGCGGCCCGCGCGACCAGGCCGTTGTACGAACCGAAGGGGCGCAGCGCCAGCAGTTCGCCGTGCACGACCGCCGCCGTGACGAGCGCGGGCGCCGAACTCCCCGCGATCACCAGTCCGGAGAGCCCGTCCAGCCGTCCGGCGACCTCGTCGGCGGCGGGCAGCGGCGCCTCGATCAGCGGCTTGGGACTGTCGGGCCCCGGCGTCTCGACGACCGGTTCACCGGCCAGCCTCGGCCGCCCGACCGTCTCCCCCGCGGCCCCCGCGGCCCCCGCGGCCACACCCCTACCAGCGCTCACACCCGTATCGACGCCATCACCCGCGCCGGCACTCACGCCACCGGCCGCCACCAGATGCAGCCGGGCCAGCACCCGCACCGGCGACTGCCGCCAGATCGAGAGGAGTTGGCCCGCCTCGGCCGTCAACCGCAGCGCGGCTCCCACCGTCAGCGCGTCCGACGCGGCGCCGAAGTCGCTGCGCCTGCGCACCTCTTCGAGCGCCCAGTCCGCGCCGGAGAGCGCCGCCGATCCCCGCGCGGCACGCAGCGCGGCCTCCGAGGTGACCTCGTTGCTGCGCCGTCTCATCACGCGGTGCCCGTAGACGAGGTCGACCGCCTTGCGCACCGAATCGACCGCGTCGGGGACGCCCGGCAGGGAGCCCAGAGCGGCGAGGGGGTCATGCCCTCGTGGAGCGGACGAAGCGTTCGGAGCTGTCGTACTCATAGGTAGCAAGGCTACGCGCCCATAGCGCACGCCCCACGTTGGAGTGGTCTTCTTCACCCGATGTGACAGCGCACAGCGACATGACCACTACGCTAGGTGAACATGAAGATCGCTTTCGTGGGTAAGGGCGGCAGTGGCAAGACGACGCTGGCCTCGCTCTTCATCCGCCATCTGACCGCCAACGAGGCCCCCGTCATCGCGGTGGACGCCGACATCAACCAGCATCTGGGGGCCGCGCTCGGTCTCGACGAGGAGCAGACCGCCGCGCTGCCGGCGATGGGCGCGCATCTCCCGCTCATCAAGGAGTATCTGCGCGGCACCAACCAGCGGATCACGTCCGCCGATTCGATGATCAAGACGACGCCCCCGGGCGAGGGCTCCCAGCTCCTGCGGGTCCGCGAGTCCAATCCGGTGTACGACGCCTGCGCCCGCACCGTCCGGCTGGACGACGGCGACATCCAGCTGATGGCGACGGGGCCGTTCACCGAGTCCGACCTGGGGGTGGCCTGCTACCACTCCAAGGTCGGCGCGGTCGAGCTCTGCCTGAACCACCTCGTCGACGGCCCGGACGAGTACGTCGTCGTCGACATGACGGCGGGCTCGGACTCGTTCGCGTCGGGGATGTTCACCCGGTTCGACATGACGTTCCTCGTCGTCGAGCCGACACGTAAGGGAGTGTCCGTCTACCGCCAGTACAAGGAGTACGCGCGGGACTTCGGCATCGCGCTGAACGTCGTCGGCAACAAGGTCCAGGCCCAGGACGACGTGGACTTCCTCCAGGACGAGGTGGGCGACGACCTGCTCGTGACCGTGGGGCACTCCAACTGGGTGCGGTCCATGGAGAAGGGCCGCCCGGCCGCCTTCGAACTGCTGGAGGCGGAGAACCGCGTGGCGCTCCAGGTCCTGGAGGACGCGGCGGAGGACTCGTACGCGGACCGCGACTGGGAGCGCTACACGCGGCAGATGGTGCACTTCCACCTCAGGAACGCGGAGAGCTGGGGCAATGCGAAGACGGGCGCGGACCTGGCCGCACAGGTCGACCCGGCGTTCGTGCTCCGCGAGGACGTGGCGGTACCGCAGCCGAGCTGAGCGCCGCGGTGGTACGGGCGGCACATCGTCG